>NZ_PPCZ01000023.1:0-69794 GCF_002959815.1 Veillonella sp. T34266-5 | reverse complement strand
GTAGTAGGCATATAAGCTCACATCCTTTCTTTGGGAATTAGTCACTTTTATTGTAAAGTATGTGAGCCTTGTATGCTTATTTTTTGCAAAAAAATAATGTTGGAAGTGACACCGTAGTGGTGTCACCCCAACATTTATTATAGAACCCCTAAAATTCTACAAGGGAACTTTAGGTGCCAATTCGAATATAACTATATTAAATTAATTATCATATAGTATTTCTACAGCTATGATACTAATTATAAATGATCCCAAGGACCGTCACGCAAGTCTTGTTCCCAATAATACTCAACCTTCATATCACTGCGTTTAACCTTATCAAACATCTTAGAACGTGCCGAAGTCATCACATTTTCACTATGTTTACCACCAAAGTACGCATATCTAGACTTACCTAAAGTATACATAACAGATACATAAGGTTCTACAGAACTAATATTGCTTTTACCAATTCCTAAGTCTACAGAGATATGAGGCGTCACATTCATTTTAGCGCCTACCTTTAGCCCATGTATAGATTGCCACTTATGTTGGTCAATATAGAACATCTCTTCTGGATGTTCTCCTGGCGCTTTTGTTTTCCAATGATATCCTTCCACATAACTAGATAGCCAACGGGCATTCTTATAATCTCGTGTATACCGTATATCAAAGCCATCCAATACATGTTCATAAGAATATCGGGGTGTTCTACGAATACCATCAGGTGGTGTACTAAAGCTATCATGGAAAATTATTGCCCGTGGTACTTGACGCAAAGGTGTGTTAATGTCATAAGGCCCCACCTTTTTTTCTGATAGTCCATGGTATACATTGACACTAATCGTATTTAGACCAGCTACATATTCTAATCCTGCACTAACACGAGAAAATTTATTCTTAAAAGCATAGTCATAGAATACATTGGCACCGACGTAGGCATGCTCATGTGTACTAAGACGGCGATAGCCAATACCAGCAGTACCGACAACACCAAGAGTATCATGTTCTACTACTTCACCTTTATCAATATAAGTTCCTTGCCCGACAATTCTTCCAAAATCTGCGTCCGCCCCATTCCAATATGTAGTAGTGGAAACTTTTTCCCCACCATTACCATCTAAGCGCCCTTGTACAAACACCATAGATTTGACATTTTTGCCATATTTTTTTATAGGTTGCAATGTTTCTATAAAATACTTTGCGTTCATTTTCTGCTTAGAATTATGATTATGATAATGGAATCGTGTATCATAGTCTAGATTATTATCGGTCATTTGTTTATTAGGCATTGCATAATCATGATAAGAATCTTTCTGAGACCCTTGTAAACCAATACCGATGTCTGTACGATCCATCCAGTTACTTCGGTCAGTATCCCCGGCTTTCACATCAGTACTCACATCTGCAGCCATCGTTCCCACACTTAGACTGCACATAAAAGCACTGCAAGCCAAAGCTTTTAGTAATAATTTGTCTTTCATTTTTTACTCCTCTCTTACACATTCATTTTAATAATGAATATAAAATGAGTACTCTTTATTATACCTATAATCTAAAGCGCTGACAACTATAGAGAAGGAGAAGTTAATGTGTTAAAATATATGTATTATATACATCGGAGCAACATTATGAGATCAAAAACATTAACAATAGCAATTATTATTGCCATTATAGCTGCACTGAGCGCTATGTGGTATTTCTTATGGTATATTCCTCATACACCAGTCTATACGTTCCAAACTATTCGTGAAGCCGTTGAAAACAAAGATGCGGATACGGTATTGGAGCACATCGATACAACATCATTGGTTAAAAATATCGTTACTCGCGAAGGCAACACCTATGTGGATACATCCTCACCATTAGGCAAGGCCGCTGTGGCAGCAACAAAAACATTCGGTCCAGCCCTTCTTGATGATGTAATTCGTAAATATGTAGAGGATCCAGATAGTTTCAAATCGCAAAATAGTAGTGATTCAGATGTTGAAAGCGAAGACACATCCAATACGTTTTCTATGGTCGACCGCATCCAACGAGGTGAATTATTTAAACAACGCCATTTGGAAATCAAGAACATTACCTCTGAAGATGATGGCGATACCGCCACAGTAACCGTAACGATTCACAATACAAAAACAAACCAAACAGCTCCCATCCGAGTACTTATGAAGCACATCGGTGACGGAACTTGGGCCATCTACGATATCCCAGATATCGAAGCACTCTATAAAATCACAAGAAAATAAAGACCTCTTTCGTAGCAAATACGTTTGTAGAGGTAGATGATAGCAAAACTCTCCACCGGCCGGGTCTGTCTACGCCCTTCGGGCTTCGCAGGGCCAAAGTCGAATTTTGCTATCATCTACCTCTTTTCCGTATCAGCTTACAAAAAGAGGTCTTTTTTTCTTATCGATTTTTAGGTACTATCGCACAGGTTACGGTAACCTGAGATATCAAGCGATGGCTTTCATCATACATATCAAAGCGCCAAACATGAGATGTTTTCCCTTGTAAGAGTAGCTGTCCTTTAGCAATCAAATCGCCTTCTGCTTTCATAGGGCGCATGTGATTTGCGGTTACCGATTGTCCTACAGCAAATTGATCATCTCGAATCAGTTGATTGCTGAGCATCCCCGATAAAATTTCACCAAAGGCCAAAGTAGCTCCGCCATTGAGATAGCCTTGTGGCTGCGCATGATAACTAGTTAAATGCATCACCCCTTGCCCACTGGTAGGTCCGGTTAGCTCTACACCATCGATTTGTAATGCGTCTATCATTGTCATAGTGTTCGTTTCTCCACTGTATATTCTTCAATACGATTATCCAATACATCAACGCCAAGACCAGCACCATTAGGCACCTGCATGGTCCCATCGGTAAATGAAATTTCTGGATTGATAAGGTCATGTTCAAAATAGCGACTAGAATCGGATAAATCCCCTGCCATATAGGTATCACCTAAGGCAGCAAGTTGAACATGTAATATCTTTGAGATTCCTGATTCAACCATGCTACCAATCCAGTAGGGAATACCTGCTTCGCGGCATCGTAAAATAGCGGCTCGCGTCTGTATTAAGCCCCCAAGACGACCTACTTTCACATTGAGTACATCGATTAATCTATACTCGATTGCATAAGATAAGTCATCATAGGATAAAATCGACTCATCTAAACAAATAGAGGTCGTAATAGGCCAATTAGGCAACGATTCCTTCCACGCTTTATAGGTAGTCAAATTCATCATGCTAAAGGGTTCCTCTATGCATAGTAAATTCAAATCATTATAGGCAGCCACCATATCTAACTGGTCATAAGTATAACTTTGGTTAGCATCAACAGCTAAGGCTAATTCTGGATAGGCTTCACGTACAAGTTGTGTCCGTTCATAACCATCACGAGGTGATACCTTGAGTTTAATTCGTTTACAACCATTGGCTACATGCTGTTCCACGATACCTAATAGTTCATCCATGGACACGTCACCAACGACGATGCCATTTGAAATAGTTGATTCTAAAGACTGCCCCATAATATACGACACAGAATTCACGTCTTTTCGGTTGCAATCTAGATTAATTAAAGCATTTTCAAGGCCTGCTATCGTCATGGGCATATTGTCGCGCTTTAACCAAAATTGTAACTGCCGAATATAGGCCATTAATGGTTTTGGCCGCATCAAGCGCAACTCTAGAATATAGGTATCCACCAATTGTTTCCATGCGGAATCAACAGTTTCTGCCGTATAAAAAGGGTCTGTGAAAGCGACACATTCCCCGTATCCAACATAGCCTTGTTGATCCTCGATACGAACGATGATACTTTCACGAACACGAACAGTACCCTTAGCCGTTTTAAATTCAAACTTTAAGGGCAAAGCCACACGATACGTCGTTATGGATTTAAAGTTCAATACATCATTCATGAGAACCTCCATTTGACGCAGTCATATCGAGATAGGAGGCCAACGACTTACGCATAATCTTACCTGTCCCATTACGTGGCAATGCATCCATAATTGTAATGTATTTAGGCACCTTGTATTTGGCTAGCTTACTAGAAATATAGTCTCGTACGATCATTTTCAAATCGGCACCTAATGCATCTATATCATCAAAAGCAACAAATAGTGCGGGCACCTGCCCCCATTTCGTATCGGCTACAGGAATAACCGCACATTCCTTCACACCTTGCATAGCATACACAGTATCTTCAATTTCCTTCGGATAGATATTCTCGCCTCCAGAAATAATCAAATCTATACGACGATTTAAGATGTATAAAAACCCATCTTCATCGACATAACCCATATCATCGGTATTAAAATCGCCATGAATCGGCTCGCGATTAATATAACCACTCATAACCATGGGCCCATTCAAATGAATTTCCCCGACCCCATCGACATCAGGATTTACGATATGTACGGTCATCCTCGGCAAGGGTTTACCTACCGAATCGAGTTTATTTAGATTTGATAATACAGGCATGGTCACGCTTTGACTAAAGGTTTCTGTCATGCCATAAGTTTTATAAATCGGTAACTGCTTTGCTACACATGCATCAACTAGAGGTCTCGGTATAAATTCACCGCCTAATAAGATAACCCGCAATTGATGGTGAATAATGCGCGGTTCCAGATTCTTTAAGATGGTAGGCACCAGAGACATCATGTTAATGCGACCATCATGAATATATTGCAACACCTGTTCTTCGTCATAGGATTCCATAATGGTCATAGCCGTGCCATTATACAGAGACCGCATCAAGATGGATAATCCGCTCACATGGAACAACGGCAATACCATGAGCCAATTGTCTTGCTCGGTCCTTCCCAACACCTCTTGTGATGCTTGTACATGAGCCTTAATTTGCCCCCAACGAAGCGGCACTGATTTAAACTGCCCCGTTGTAGCACTGGTATTCATAATCGCAGCTATGTCACGATCGTCAAAGGTCCAATCAAAGGTATCCTCTGCTATATCATGCAACGTAGCTTCCACGGATTCAAACTCAATGGCCGTTACGGATGCTGGTACTTGTGCCCGTCGCTTAGCACTATGTAACACAGTTGTAATATGCAGCTCACATAACTGATTTTCTATTTCAAGCGCTGTAAGATGTACATTTAATAAAAGTACCTCTTTACGGACTAACATGGCTGCCAAGAGATAAACAGCCATTGTTACGGAGTTATCCGATACTATCGCGATGCGTCTATCTAACAGCGTTTGTAATCGCGTTGCCACGTACACAACAGCACTATATATGTCGTGATAGGTATATTCATTCATACACATACGATTCGGATAGTGCTGCTTTCCATATCGTAACCAGTCCATCATCTCACCTCTTAGCTAACCATAATACTATAAAACAATACGTATAAGAAAGGCGCCTCCTATAGAGGCGCACTGCTTATCATGTAAAGGGTTTAGGTCCATACATAAGGACTGATACCCCTACTCCTATTAAGGGAATTTAGGGAATTGTTTAAAATCTGGTTTGCGTTTTTCTTTGAACGCATCACGGCCTTCTTTAGCTTCATCTGTTGTATAGTACATCAACGTTGCATCGCCTGCAAATTGTTGTAAACCTGCAAGGCCATCGGTATCTGCGTTGAAGGACGCTTTCAACATGCGCAATGCCATAGGGGACAATGCCAAAATTTCGTTACACCATTGAACCGTTTCTTCTTCCAATTTATCGAACGGTACCACGCAGTTAACCATGCCCATTTCATAAGCTTGCGCAGCCGTGTATTGACGGCAAAGGAACCATACTTCGCGAGCGCGTTTATGACCGATCATGCGCGCTAAGTAGCCAGCACCATAACCAGCATCGAAGGAGCCTACACGTGGACCTGTTTGACCGAATTTTGCATTTTCAGAAGCGATAGTAAGGTCGCATACGATGTGCAATACATGTCCACCGCCAATAGCAAAACCATTTACCATAGCGATAACAGGTTTTGGAATGATGCGGATTAAATGTTGCAAATCAAGTACGTTAAGACGAGGAATATTGTCATCGCCTACATAACCGCCATTGCCGCGCACACGTTGGTCACCGCCAGAGCAGAATGCCTCTTTATCTTCGCCTTGGCCGTGGTTGGCACCAGTCAAGATAATAACACCGATTTCTGCATCATCGCGAGCAATTGTGAATGCATCAATAAGCTCAATTACGGTTTTAGGACGAAATGCGTTGCGCACTTCTGGGCGATTAATCGTGATTTTTGCAATACCATTATAGGTTTCGTAAATTACATCTTCATAATTACGATCCAATACTTTCCAATCAAATTTGCTCATGGAGGTTACCTTTCCTTATATAAAAAATCTGCTAAGGCCGTCATAAACGGGCCCGGCTTTTCTAAATGTACATTATGTCCCGCCCCATTGACGATGACATGGTCACAGTTTGGTAAATTACTAAACCGCTCTTCTCCTATTGTAGTATATTTTGTATCTAGTGCGCCACTAATATATAGAAATGGCATAGATAATTCTTGTAATCGATGGCCTACATAGGGCATGACGCCCTGCCCCGAACCTCGCAACGTAGCCGCTAGTGCATAGGGACTATTGTGTGCTCGTCGTTGGAACAATTTATCATGTACGATTGGTGAAAGCTGGCTTTGACTTTCAAAAATAGAGATTTCTGACCATTTAGTAGCAAACCAATGCCCATCATGGTCTTCTATAGCTAGTGCCAATTGCTCATCGGACTCTTTACGCGCGTGTCGTTCTCCATCCGATTCAATGCCAACAGAACCACTTTCTAAAATGAGATTTTCAATTTCTGAACCATACTCAAGAGCGTAAATCAATGCTAATCGTGCACCCATGGAGTAGCCCATGAGAGAATAGCTTTCACCAGCCACGGCGGAAATCACCGTATGCAAATCATTTAGCATGGTAGGAATAGAAAATACGCTCTCATCGTCTGGTATATCCGAATCTCCATGACCAATCGTATCGATGCGGATAAGCTGATAGCCCGGTACAACGATGCCATCCCAGGTATAGCCTGACTCAGAAAAGCCATGTAAGCACACAAGAGGTTTTCCGGCACCAGCTAGCGTCACCCCATATCGATACTCACCAAGATCGACATACATGCGAAGTGCTGGATTGTATATGGAGTTATCTATAATATTGCAAGCATATTGGCTCATAGTCAATCCTCCCCCGTAGGTATTGTCGTATATAACTTATGTAGTTCTCTGCTTCGTTCTTTAGACGTTGGAATTTCAATGACATGAACACCCCTGGTACCTACATAGTTTTGCAACGCAACTTTCAATTCATCATTATTAGAAACACGTACAAAATCAATACCATAAAGTGTGGCAAGCCCACTATAATCTAATCCTTGTGCCGTACTAAACAAATAATCAAAATGTGGCGTCCCCTTTTGCGGTAAATATTCAAAAATACCGCCTCCATCATTATTGTGAACAATGATGGTTACATTTAAGGGATGCGTTTTCGCCACGGCGAGGCCATTCAAATCGTGAAAAAAGGTCAAGTCCCCCGTAAGCAACACGGTCGGAACACCATTAGTAGCTATGCCAAGAGCCGTAGAAACGGTACCATCAATACCGTTAACGCCACGGTTACCATAGATAATAGCACTGTGACGATTACCAGCCCAGAAATAATCCATATCTCGAATGCTCATACTATTGGCAACCATAATTTGACTATGTTCTGGCAATAGTTCTTGTAAAAGATGAATCGTATATCCTTCAAACAACTCTTGTTCCCTAGCTACGGTATCGAGTTGTTTACGCCCTACTATGTCTGCATGAATCCACGTAGCTAGATAGCCATTATCCGCTGTATCGAGATCCTCATCAGTACCTTCTGCATATTCCTCATTTTCCATTATATGAAAATCAGGAATCTGCATTTTCAGTGCATCAACCAAACCTTGTGGCGTCGATTGTACAAAGAGTGTCGTGTTTCCTGCAGGATTCGTATAGTCCATTGTTGGGCCAACAGATATGATTGGGATATGTTGCATGGATGCCACCCACTGCTGAACGCGTTTAGATACGACCATCTGACCAATTTGTAAAATGCAATCTGGTCGCATTGTATCTCGATACACCTCTTGTGAAAGCAATGCATCATAAGATGTAATGACTCGTTCATCATAAACACGACGCATATTGGACAATGGATCACCTAATATTGGCGCATGAAATATATTAGATAGACCAAGAATGGCATCGGCAGCCTCAAGATTCGTACTTGGCCCCGCTAAGATAAGCACTTTTTTATTAGCAAGGAGGTCATAGATAGTGCATACATCACCTGGGTGAATAGCAGCCGGAACAACAGAAAATGGTTGCCTGCCACATTCAAAATGTTTCCTATCTAACTCCGGTACCAATGGCTCAAAGAGCGGTACATTAATATGCACCGGTCCCCTTTTCACATCCATAGACTTCATATAAGCCTTACGAGCTACTAGGCGCGGATACGTATAGTAATGGTCCTGTTGTGGTACAGCTAATTCTTCGTAATAATTAACGGCTGTTCCGAATAGCTTTTGTTGGTCCACCGTTTGTGGAGCCCCTACATGTTGCAATGTGTGAGGCCTATCTGCGGATAAAATAATCAAGGGTACACCACTATATTTTGCTTCTAGTATAGCCGGCATGTAATGTGCCACCGCTGACCCCGATGTACACACGAGAATTACAGGCTTTCTATAGGCCTTAGCGATGCCTAACGCCATAAACCCTGCGGACCGTTCATCAATATTCATATAGGTTTCAAAAGCACCGTGTTCCCTAAATAGCATGGCCATCGTTGTAGATCGAGAACCAGGGCTAAACACAGCATGCGTGATGCCTAATTGGGCGAACTCATCCACCAAGGTGGCAATATATTCATTCATGTAATTTCTCCGTAATATAGATGGGATATTTCCTCATCATAGTAATTTCGCACTAGTTCTTACCATTTACAATGCATCTAGAATAGTACGCATTTTATTATTCGTTTCTATATACTCTTCATCCGCATCAGAATCAGCAACTACACCGCATCCGGCGTACGCATACAGAACATTGTCCATAATGAGCGCGGATCGAATGGCGACAACAATAATGCCATCCCCCATATCCTTCATAAAGCCAAACGGAGCGGCGTACATACCACGCTCATGTGCTTCATATTGTTGTAGCAAAGCCAATGCCTTATCTCGCGGTTCTCCGCCAAGAGCCGGTGTAGGATGTAATAACTTCGCCCATTCAATGAGCGACTTTGTACTATCCTTGGCCATTATGATAGTTCTCAAATGATACAGATGAGCAAGCTCCATAATCTCTGTTTTACCAACGGAAACATCTTGAGTTACCTCTTTCATTGTTTGTACAATACGATCTCGAACGATATTATGTTCAAATAGATTTTTCTCATCAGTTAATAACTGTTCCTTGGTCCATGCATGAGGTCCATCCTTGGGTGCTGTTCCCGCCAATGCATAGCTAAGGATTTCACTGCCACGATGACGTACCAAAATTTCTGGAGAAGCCCCTACGAAGGTACGCCCGTCCTTTTCATAGCCAAAGATGAAGCAGTTCGGATTATTCTCAACCAAATTGGCCAATATACTAGCCACATTATAGGGTGTATCACTTGTAAATTGTACCTCACGGGATGCAACCACCTTTGTCATCTCCCCACGGCTGATGCCGTCTGAAATGGCATTCATCAAGTTGTCCCAATGCTCTTTATCATCACCGGTTTCACGGAAATCATGACGAATATGAGGCACTTCTATATCTTCGATGCTAACGCTTTCACCAGCATGCAAATAAAAGGATTCTCCATTTTCTACGATGTAGTAATGGGTGAACGCAATCATTTCATGCCCCATTACCGACCACTTAGGATCCTTTGATGTATCAAAAAAAGTATCCCCATAAAATACGTACGCATAATTATGGCGGTCCTCATCATCTTTGACTGTGGCTAGACGTTTAGCGCCTACAACAATACGATCACTTTGCCGGTCCACCCAAAAAACACGTTCCTCATTGGGGAAATTAAGCCAAAAGGCTACAGGACTATTCAGTTGTAACGGTTCTTTAGTATAAATCATAATGGTATATCGCTATTACAAAGAAAACAGACTCTATTAGATCACCAAATGTCACCTACATTGGTGTTTCTATGTATATCGATATTATTATATCACGGGTATATACTAAATTATAGGCAATAAAAATCCCCTACACTGTATGCATACACATATAGTATAGGGGATTATGTATTATTTGAAAGCTTTTGCACCAATATCCTTACGATATTGCATACCCTTAAAGGTAATATGGTCTACGCGCTCATAGGCACGGTCTAAAGCAGTTTGTAGGTCCTTACCAAGTCCTACAACACCAAGAACACGACCACCATTCGTGACATAATGGTCACCTTCTAGCTTCGTTCCGGAATGGAAAATAATGGATGTATCATATTGTACGAGTTCACCTAAGATGACATCACCTTTAGACGAGGTTTCTGGATAGCCTTTTGAAGCGAGGATAACACAGGCAGCAGAAGAGTCCTTCCATTTCACCATATCAGACCGTAATGTACCAGTGGCACAGGCCATCATAATTTGGCCCAAATCACCTTCCAACAATGGCAATACCACTTGTGTTTCTGGATCCCCAAAGCGTGCATTAAATTCTACCACCTTCGGACCTTCATTGGTAATCATAAGACCTGCATAAAGACAACCTACATAGGGCATACCTTCATTTGCCATGGCTGCCACCATAGGCTCTAAAATAGTCTTCATCGCTTCGTCTCGCAACGCATCGGTTAGCACAGGTGCTGGTGCATAGGTTCCCATACCGCCCGTATTAGGGCCCTTATCACCATCAAAGATACGTTTATGATCTTGAGACGCAATCATAGGAACTACGGTTTTACCATCCACAAAGGCAAGAAGGCTCGCTTCTTCACCTGCCATGAATTCCTCAATAACAACGGTGCTACCAGCTTCACCAAAGCGATTACCACTAAGCATATCGTCAACGGCTGCATTAGCTTCGTCAACAGTCATAGCTACAACAACGCCCTTACCAGCTGCTAATCCATCTGCTTTTACTACAATAGGTGCTCCAGTTTTAGCAATGAATTGTTTTGCTTCATCTGCATTAGAGAATACGCCATATGCAGCAGTTGGGATATTATATTTTTTCATAAGCTCTTTAGCAAAGACTTTAGAACCTTCCAATTGAGCAGCCGCCTTAGATGGTCCGAATACAGGAATTCCCGCTTCATTTAATACATCCGCAAGTCCCGCTACAAGAGGCGCTTCAGGACCTACAACAACAAGGTCCACCTTATTGTCCTTCAAGAAACGAATAAGATGATCTGTATGAGACCAATCGATACCTACTAGTTCAGCACAATTCTTCATAGCCGCACTACCTGGAACGGCGTACACCTTTTCTACACTCGGACTGATGGATAAACGCCACGCAATAGCGTGTTCGCGTCCACCATTACCGATTACGCAAACTTTCATAGTTACCTCTAATGTTTAAAATGACGAATGCCTGTAAATACCATAGCAATACCCGCTTCATCAGCAGCCTTAATAGATTCTTCATCACGGATAGAACCACCTGGTTGGATAATAGCAGCTATCCCATGTTTAGCCGCTGTTTCTACGGTATCGCCAAATGGGAAAAACGCATCAGATGCAAGAACAGCCCCTTTTGCAGCCTCTCCAGCTTGTTCAAGGGCAATTTTAGCGGAACCAACGCGGTTCATTTGACCGGCCCCGACACCGAGTGTGCGTTTTTCATTAGAAATAAGGATGGCATTGGATTTTACATGTTTTACAAGCTTCCATGCAAATTCAAGCGCCTTCCATTGTTCTTCTGTAGGTTGCGCCTTTGTAACAACCTTATAATTAGCACGGTCTTCTACGATGTCATCTTCTGTTTGTACGAGCATACCGCCAGACACCTTTTTCACAGTTACTTGGCCAGATTCAGGCTTAGATAACTCGATGAGACGAATATTTTTCTTCGCTTCCAAGATGTCTAGAGCTTCCTTTGTGAAAGCTGGCGCCATGATGACTTCTAAGAAAATTTTGCTCATTTCTTCGGCTGTAGCCCCATCAACTTCGCGATTTAACGCAACAATACCGCCAAAGGCAGATACGGAATCAGCTTCATAGGCATTGACATACGCATCATGCAATGTGGATGCCGTTGCGGCACCACATGGATTAGTATGTTTAATAATACATGCAGCAGGATCCGTAAATTCCCATACCATATTCCATGCAGCTTCCATATCGACGATATTGTTATAAGATAACTCCTTACCGTGTAGTTGCTTCAATGCTCCCATACCGTGAGCCGTGCCAATTTCTTTATAAAAAGCTGCTTTTTGATGTGGATTTTCGCCATAACGAAGGTCCATAACCTTTTCATAAGCGCTTAAATATTCAGGAGGTGTAGGGCCTTCTCCGATTACACCACTCATATAATTAGCAATTGCTGTATCATAAGCGGCTGTATGAGCAAAGGCTTCTTTAGCTAAGGCAAAACGATACTCTTGCGTCAATGCACCATTCGTTTTAAGCATTTCTAAAATCTCATCATAGTGATCAGGGTTAACTACAATACCTACATACGCATTATTTTTAGCTGCAGAGCGCACCATAGTCGGGCCACCAATATCTATATTTTCGATAGCCTCTTCTAATGAAACATTTGGTTTTGCAATCGTTTCGCGGAAAGGATATAAATTGACTACCACTAAATCGATTGGCAAAATACCATGTTCTTCCATAGCGGCTCGATGCTCTACATTATCACGAATTGCTAATATGCCACCATGTACCTTTGGATGTAACGTTTTTACACGACCATCCATCATTTCAGGAAAGCCAGTAAGAGATTCTACAGCCTTTGCAGGAACGCCTGCATCAGTAATAGCTTTCAACGTGCCACCTGTAGAATAGATAGTTACCCCTAACTCTACAAGACCTTTGGCAAAGTCAACAATACCTGTTTTATCAGAAACACTAAGTAATGCGTTTTGAATCATCGTTCCTCCTAAATATAATGTACAATGCGTCCTTCTATGCGCAATTTATCTTCACAGAACAAGCGAAGTGCTTCACGATAGGTCGCATGTTCTACGGGCAATAATCGTTCGGACAAAGTATCCTCTGTATCATCAGGATATACAGGAACTGTATTTTGCATAATGATAGGACCTGTATCCATACCGGCATCTACGAAATGAACGGTACAACCAGTTACTTTTACGCCTGCATCGATAGCCTGTTGATGACCATGAAGTCCTGGAAAGGATGGCAATAAAGCGGGATGAATATTTAACATCTTATGCTCATAGCGAGCAATAAGGCCGGCCCCTACAATACGCATGTAGCCTGCCAATACAATACCATCGACACAATACGGCTCAAGAGCATCCAATTGAGCTTGTTCAAAGGCTTGCTTTGAACCGAACTGACTGCGTTCAATAGCAATGAGTGGAATACCCCAGCCTTTAGAGCGTTCTACAATACCAGCATCGACATGGTCTGTAATAATAACGACAAACTCGCCATTGATAAGCCCCTCTTGCATCGCCTTGTACAAGGCTTCGCCATTTGAGCCTCTACCGCTAGCAAATAGAGCAAGACGCTTTTTAGATACGGAATTAGTCATTAAATACCGCCCCTTTTACGACAACAGGGCCTTCGCCTGCAACGATACGACCAATTTCATATACCGCTTCATTGCGGCTTTCAAGATTAGCTTTCACCGTATCTACGTCATCGGCATCTACGATGAGAATCATACCGATACCCATGTTAAACGTACGGTACATTTCATGCCAATCCACATTGCCCCATTCTTGCAATTTTGTAAACACAGGAAGGCGTGGCCATGTATCACAATCTATCTCAGCGGTTACGCCATTTGGTAGTACACGTGGAATGTTTTCATAGAAACCACCACCTGTGATATGAACCATACCTTTGATATAATTTTCTTTAATCAACGGCAATACAGCTTTAGGATACAAGCGTGTTGGTATTAATAGTTCTTCGCCAAGGGTTTTACCGAATTCTGGAATTTCTTGATCTATAGAGAAACCCTTATGGTCGAAAACGATTTTACGAACCAAGGAGAACCCATTGGAATGAACACCGGAGGATGGCAAACCAAGAATAACGTCACCAGCTTTAATATGTTCACCTGTAATTAGTTTAGGGCGATCTACAATACCTACGGCAAAACCTGCCACATCATAGTCACCTTCACCATAGAAACCAGCCATTTCAGCTGTTTCCCCACCAAGAAGAGCACATCCAGATTCTTCACAAGCATTAGCGACGCCGCGTACGATATCAGCGACTTGTACCGGATCAAGTTTACCAACGGCTACATAGTCTAAGAAGAATAAAGGTGTTGCCCCTTGCACAAGAATATCATTTACACTCATAGCAACACAGTCTTGGCCAATCGTATCATGTTTATCCATCATGATAGCGAGGCGCAATTTTGTACCAACCCCGTCTGTGCCAGATACGAGCATTGGTTCTTCCATGGAATGACCTGCTAAGGAGTAAAGGCCACCAAAGCCTCCTAAATCACCTACAACACCTGCTGTGTATGTTCTTTTTACGGATTCTTTCATCAACTCTACGGCTTTATTACCGGCATCGATATCTACACCTGCATCACGATAGGTTAATCCTGTTTTATTCGAGCACATATTTGACCCCTTCCTCTTGTTCTGTAGGCACATCTACCCTGTAATCACCATTGAAACAAGCGAAACATAAATCCGCTTCTGGCACGCCGCTAACAGCTCGGCACAAGCCTTCTTTTGATAGATAATGCAATTTATCTGCTTTAATATAATCTCTAATTTCTTCAATTGTATGTGTGGCCGCAATCAATTCTTTACGAACCGATGTATCAATACCATAGTGACAAGAATATTCGATAGCTGGCGAGCTAACGCACATATAGATTTCCTTAGCGCCTGCCTCTTTTAACATCTTAACGATAAGGCCGCTTGTGGTACCACGCACGATAGAATCATCGATTAATACAATACGTTTACCGCCTACAACCTCTGGCATAGCATTTAGCTTCATGCGCACAGCCAATTCCCGTTCTTCTTGATTAGGTTTGATAAATGTACGTCCACTGTATCGATTTTTAATCAAACCTTCTGCAAAAGGGATACCCGATGCCCGAGCATATCCAAGAGCAGCCGTCGTGCCAGAGTCTGGAATAGACATGACGATATCTGCATCATATTTAGTTTCATTATATAGTTCACGTCCCATATTGAGTCGTGTTTCATATACAGATTGGCCATCGATTTTACTATCGGAGCGGGCAAAATAAATATATTCAAAGACACAAAGTTTTTTATCAATTTTTTGAGGTTCTGCATAGATTGTGCTGCGCACACCACGATCATCGATAATAACCATCTCACCTGGGTCAATATCGCGGATAAATTCAGCCTTTATAGCATCAAAAGCACAGCTTTCACTAGATAAAACATAACCATGTTCAGTCTTACCTAAGCAAAGCGGTCTAAAGCCTTGTGGATCACGAACCCCAACGAGAGAGTCGTTAGTTGTAATAACCAAGGAAAAGGCCCCTTCGATTTGTCGTGCTGCATCAGCAATGCGCTCCTCTTGCGTATCAGCCTTAGAACGAGCGATTAAATTTACGATAACCTCTGAATCCATAGTTGTTTGAAAAATGGAACCGTCTGCTTCTAGTCGACGGCGGATATCTAGGGCATTTGTCAAATTACCATTATGAGCTACCGCAATTTGGCCACCTTGATAATGGATTACGAGAGGTTGAATATTACGTGGGTTATTAGAACCCGTCGTAGAATACCGAACATGACCAGTCCCCATATGGCTTTTTAATGTTGGTAATTCCTTGATGGCCTCGGTCAATAACCCCATACCTTTTTTTAGAGCCACTTCATTACCATCGGTAATAGCGATACCAGCACTTTCTTGACCGCGATGTTGAAGGGCAAACAATCCCCAATATACATATCGTGCAACGTCAATGGTGCGATCAAACACACCAAAGACGCCACATTCTTCATGCCATTTGTCAAAAATTGGATCGTAGTTCATCAATAACCCCCAGGTTATGCACGTTCGCCTGTTAAGCGGAATAACATTTCTTTATAAGCTTCTTCGATATTGCCAAGGTCGCGACGGAAACGGTCTTTATCGAGCTTTTCACCAGTTGTTGCATCCCAGAAACGGCATGTATCAGGAGAAATTTCGTCGCCAAGCAATACTTCACCATTATGTGTACCAAATTCAAGTTTAAAATCGACTAATGTTACATTCTTAGTTGCCAAAAAGTTTTTAAGGATATCGTTTACCTTCATAGTAATTTCGGAAATTCTATCCAATTGTTCTTGCGTTGCCCAGCCAAGAGCTGTGATTTGGGATTCGTTGGCAAATGGATCGCCAAGTTCATCATTTTTGTAGCAGAATTCAAGAATTGGATGTTTAAGAGGCGTACCTTCTTCAATGCCAAAACGTTTAGCCATAGATCCTGCTGCAATATTACGAACAATAACTTCTAGAGGAACAATGTTCAACGTCAATACTGTTTGATTGCGGTCATCTTCACGACGAACGAAGTGTGTTGGAATGCCTTCTTTTTTCAACAATTCAAAGAAAAATGAGGAAATTTTATTGTTCAATACGCCTTTACCAAGGATAGTATCATGTTTTTCACCATTAAATGCAGTAGCGTCATCTTTGTAGTGAACAATATATGTTTCCTTATCATCTGTTTGATACACTTGTTTTGCTTTGCCTTCGTATAAAAGTGTTAATTTTTCCAAATCGATATTAGCCATGATAGTAATCCTCCTATGTAATAATTATTTATTTAATTCTGCTTGTAATGAAGCATTATCTGCTAAAACCTTGTCAGCCATATCTTTACGATAGGCAACATATTTTTCTTTTAGTTCCTTGTTGAAAGTAGCCCCGATTTGTACTGCAAATAATGCAGCATTTTTTGCACCATCTACGGCCATTGTTGCTACTGGCATACCAGACGGCATTTGTACGATTGCCAAGAGGGAATCAATGCCCTTTAATGCTGTTGCATTAAGAGGGATACCGATAACAGGTATGGTTGTAAAACTTGCTACCACTCCAGGTAGATGGGCTGCAGCGCCTGCACCTGCGATAAAAGCGATAGCCCCTTCTGCTTCAAGGCGTTCCACAAAAGACTTAACAGCCTCAGGTGTACGATGCGCAGAAGCGATCACCATTTCATAAGGAATATTGAATTCATCTAATATAGCAGATGCTTTTTTCATCGTGTCCAGGTCAGATTTACTGCCCATGATAATGCCAACCTTCATTGTTCCTCCTTAGTAAAAAAACTCGACCTAAAAAGGCCGAGTTTACACACTGATAGCGTTAGCAGAAATAGTCATAATAGTAACGGATGTTAGGTTCATATGTCTCTTCATGATAACGCCTCCTTATCTGTATCTAAATTGTATCAGACCAATTTCTATCGGTCAATCATTTTTCGAATAATAATTATATAGTTTTTATAATTGTTCGTAATGTTCCGAACTATACAATACTTATATAAGAAATTACACAGTATGATACGAATAATAATTATTATGTACGAATGTACATTAATAAAAAAAGACTTCCACACATAGGTATGGAAGTCCCTTGTATTCTATCCCCTATTCACACGATATACTATCGTATAAGGAATATCATATTTTATTGTATATTGCTTTCAAAAGCAGCTTTTAAATCGCCAACGGCCTCAGGAATATAATCCACAATCGACGTCATTAAAGCATACATCAACTCTGGTATAAACTCATCATTAGCACACATGTAGACGCAATCTAAATACAATGTAGAATCTTGTTCATCAATGTAGAATTTATAGTTTTTATACATTGCATTCTCACGATTAATCAATGCATTAATGGCCGCCATATTCTGCGCTGTTACCTTTTCAGGGCCAAGCACTAAACGGATAACACTGTAAATACTATTATCTAAGATCACGAACATCGGCATATCCCAAAGCGGTGATTTAATATAAGATCGATATACGACTGTACCGTCTTCATCATCAAAATCTTTGCGCTCAAAAGCCGTTACTTCTTCTGCCTTCATAAATTTATCAAAGGCTAATGCTTTAGGATTCATACTAACCTCTTATTTTGCTTGTCCTACAATTTTCAAAATTTCTGGATGAACTTCATCTAAGTGAGGTTTAATAACCTCTAACATAAGATTAACCAATACTGCTGGTTCAAATGTTTCAGCTGTAGATGGCACAGAAATATCAGTGTAAATATTGCTGTCTTCATCATTTACATAGTATTTTGTCACTTTAAATTGTTGGTTAAGCTCATTCAATTTAGGCAATACTTTTTTAATGGCTGCATCTGTAATGCTCGTTGTTGTAACTGCAACACGAATATAGGAGAATACAGAATCATCCAACACGATAAACACAGGTAAAGAATTACCATGAATTTCTAAACGACCATGGTATACAACCGTATTGTATTCATCGCCTTCAATAACATCCTTTGTAAACCATTTATTACCAGATTTTTCAATGTCCGCTACTAGTACATCGAACTTCTCAGCTTTTACGTTCATTATTCTACCTCTCTCCGCAAAAAACTATAGGATTAGTCCTCTATAAAAACACATTTATTATCTTTAAATTCTTTAATGCGCACTAAGGATTCAACACGAAAACCAGCATTTTCTAAACGTTCACGACCTGGTTGGAAAGACTTTTCAATAGCAATCGCCATACCAACCACTTCATCGCCTGCATCTTTTACAAGTTTAGCAAGTCCCATAGCTGCTTCACCAGATGCCAAGAAGTCATCAATAATTAAAACTTTTTCGCCTGCTGGCAAGAATTTTTTAGAAATTGTAATGTCATAATTTTCTTCTTTTGTATAAGAATATACAACAGAATGATACACATCATCGACCATAAGAATAGATTTTTTCTTACGAGCAAATACTAATGGCACGTCTAGTTCAAGAGCAGCCATCAATGCCAAGGCAATACCAGATGCTTCAATGGTAACAATACGTTGAACACCAGCATCACGATAGCGGTCAGCAATTTCTTTACCAATAGCTTTAAATAAATGTGGATCGATTTGGTGATTCAAAAAACCATCAACTTTTAATACACGATTGTTTAAGACAATACCTTCTTCACGAATGCGTTGTTTTAATAATTCCATTTCGTTTTACCTCCGCATAACTATCTTTAAATTTTAACGTAAATCGACGCTTAGGGTCAACAAAAAAACACACTTTATTAAAAAAAAGAATAAAGTGTATTTGTAATTCATATTTATAAAACTTTGTCCCGTTTATCTTCACGATTAGTCAGTAAATTGGTAAATCTAGCAGCGCCTTCAGATTGTGGAACGAGACGCGACCGAACAAGTACGATATCTCGCGTTGGCACAGGAATATCTGTATCAATTTTTACGACAGTACCTTCTTGCATTTTTTCTTGCACCACATTACTTGGCAACATAGCGATCCCCATATTAATTTCCACAAGGTCGAGGAGAACGTCTACACTACTCAATTCAAAACGCGGTTTACTACAAGCACCATGCGTTACTTCATCAAAGAAAGTACGGCTAGCTGTTCCCTTTTGTAGTAACAACATAGGCTCACTAAGCAAGCGGCCTTGGTCAAAGAAGCCTGCCCCTTTATATTCATGACCGCCCACAAAGATATCTTGAATGCTCGCCAAGGTAGTAACTTCTAATTGTGTATTGCTACGCAAACCTTCGTAGTCATTAACTACAGCTAACTGCACTTCTTTATTAATGACCATTTCCACACAATCTGGGGACGGTCTGTTTATGATATGCAAGCCAATTTGATTTTCTTGTAATTGCCATTTATGAAAGTAGGGCAACAAGAAATGACGACATAGCGTATCTGTAGCTGCAATATTCAAGCTTTCGTAAGCTTGATTCACCCGTTCTTGTAATTGCGTAATCCCATTATCTAGAATGGAAAATGCTTTGGCTACTGTATCGAATAATTCCTTGCCTTCTGGCGTAAATGCTACCGATTTAGTAGTGCGCACAAATAAAGGCATTTTTAATTCGCCTTCTAATTGTTTGATACTTTGACTAATTGCGGACTGCGAAACACCTAGCTCTTTTGCAGCGCGAGAAAATGACAAATACAACCCAACTCCTAAAAATGATCTATATAGATCTGCTGATACTGCCATTTTATCCTCCTCTGTTATATACTAATAGTATAGTAATACATTATTAATATTCTACTTTTTACTCAAAACAAGATACTATTGTTACGGTTTATGAAATTTTGGTCTTATGACCTTCATGAAAACTTCATATTTATAAGTAGCGTTAATCTTTATATAAGTAAGATTATCTTTACTTATAAGTCTAGACCGACTATACTTATCTTGTCAACACCAGAACTCATTTATTCTGCATATTACAGGAGGCTATATGGCTATTCAACGACTATTTGTAAGAAAACGTGATGCTTTCGCTAATGAAGCAGCACATGTATTAGCTACATTACAGCAAGAATTACATGTACCAGCTACAGCCGTGCAAATCTATGAACGTTATGATGTAGAAAATCTTAGCGATGACGCATTACAAAAGGCTAAACATTTGATTTTTTCTGAACCACCTGTTGATTTAGTAGCAGAAACATTAGATATTCCAGCAAATGCTTTTACCTTTGCTATCGAATATGTACCAGGACAATATGATCAACGTGCAGACAGTGCAGAGCAATGTATTTCTATGCTCACACTTACAACAGGTCATACCGTTCGCTGTGCAAGAGTATTTGTTATAGAAGGTACTTTCACAGACGAAGAAACAGAATCAATCAAACAATATTACATCAATCCTGTTGATTCTAGAGAAGCAAGTCTCGAGTTACCTGATACCTTGGCACTTAAACTAGAAGAGCCAGAAGATGTAGCTATCATCGACGATTTTACAGAAATGTCAGAGGATGCACTACAAGATATGATTAGCGAATATGGACTCGCTATGACATTGGCAGATATCAAATTAATTCAAAAGCAATACAAGAATGTAGAAAAACGCAATCCAACGATTACAGAAATTCGCTTATTCGATACATATTGGTCTGACCATTGCCGCCATACTACATTTATGACAGAGTTAACAGATATTACTATCGAAGAGAGTCGTTTCACAGAACCAATCAAGGAAGCACTAGAAGAATATACTGAAGGTCGCAATTTGTTATATACAACTAAGGTAAAAGCTCGTTCTCTCATGGATATGGCCACATTAGCTGTAAAAGAATTGCGTCATGCAGGCGGTCTTACTAACCTTGATGAATCCGAAGAAATCAATGCATGTACTATCATCGTTCCCGTTGATGTAGATGGCAAAGAAGAAGAATGGCTCTTGCTATTCAAAAACGAAACTCACAATCACCCAACTGAAATCGAACCTTTTGGTGGTGCTGCCACATGTCTTGGCGGTTGTATCCGCGATCCTCTAAGTGGCCGTTCTTATGTATATCAAGCTATGCGCATCACTGGTAGCGGAGACCCTCGCACACCGCTAGCCGATACACTAGAAGGCAAGCTACCACAAAAGAAAATTACTGTTGAAGCCGCACGTGGCTATTCCTCCTATGGTAACCAAATCGGCCTTGCTACTGGCGAAGTTAAAGAATACTATCATCCAGGTTATGTGGCAAAACGCATGGAAATCGGTGCTGTTATCGGTGCTGCTCCGCGCAATCAAGTGCGACGTGAAGTACCAACACCAGGTGATATCATCGTACTACTCGGTGGTAAAACAGGTCGTGATGGCTGCGGTGGGGCTACAGGTTCTTCTAAGGAACATACATTAGAATCCCTCGCTACATGTGGTGCAGAGGTTCAAAAAGGGAATGCCCTTACAGAACGTAAAATTCAACGCTTATTCCGTCGCCCTGAGGTAACAACACTCATCAAACGTTGTAATGACTTTGGTGCTGGTGGTGTCTCCGTAGCCATCGGGGAACTAACAGATGGCGTTACCATCAACCTTGACTTAGTACCTAAAAAATACGACGGTCTCGATGGTACAGAACTCGCTATTTCCGAATCCCAAGAACGTATGGCTTGTGTCATTGCACCAGCCGATGTTGATGCATTTATGAAATATTGCGATGAAGAAAATCTTGAGTGCACAATCGTTGCCGATGTAACCGATACAAATCGCCTCATCATGACATGGCGCGGAGAAACAATTGTCGATATCAGTCGTGATTTCTTAAATACAAATGGGGCTAGTCAACAACAAGAAGCTGTAGTGACAGCTCCTACTGAAAAATCTTATTTCCGCCGTGGTTCTGCAAGTGCCGACAATTTCAAAGATCAATGGCTCGAAGCAATATCTACATTAAACACTGCTTCTCAACAAGGCCTTGTTGAACGCTTTGATAGCACAGTTGGGGCCAATACAGTGCTCATGCCATTTGGTGGTAAATATCAAAAAACACCTACCCAAGGTATGGTGGCAAAATTACCAATTCTTCACGGAGAAACAACAACTGCTAGTATCATGACACATGGCTTTGTACCTGAATTATCCGCATGGAGTCCATACCATGGCGCACAATATGCCGTGCTTTTATCCGTTGCAAAACTTGTGGCACTCGGTGGCCGTCGTCAAGATGCATACTTAACATTACAAGAGTACTTTGAACGTTTACATTCCAAAGAATCTTGGGGTAAACCAGTAGCAGCACTTCTAGGTGCTTACAAAGCGCAAAAAGAACTTGAAATCGGTGCCATTGGTGGCAAGGATTCTATGAGTGGTACATTTATGGATTTAACGGTACCTCCTACCCTCGTATCCTTCGCAGCTGTAACAGCACCTGTTAAAAATATCGTAAGCCAAGATTTAAAAGGTCCTAACCATCGACTCGTATACTTTGATGTACCTCGTACGTACAACGATACACCTGACTGGGATCACTTCAAAGAAAATTGTGATATCTTACAAGAGGAAATTGAAAAAGGCCGCGTATACTCTGCCTATGTAGTAGACCAAGGTGGCATCCCTGAAGCAGTTTCCAAAATGGCTCTCGGCAATAAAATTGGCGTTAAGTTCGACAAATATGCAGAACGAGCTATTTTCCAACCAGCTATTGGTTCTTTCATCGTAGAAGTAGATATTACAGCGGTTAACCATTTACTTGAATTGTCCGACGTTCGCGTTATTGCAGTTACCCAAGACAAACCTGTCATCGAATGGAATGGACAATCTGTAACACTTGACGAAGTTGAAAAAGCATACGAAAAACCGTTAGCTGATATCTTCCCATTGGAAGGAAAATCCGGTACCGGTGAAGCAGTAGCCTACATTCACGATCAACACGCAAAACCTCGCAGTACATCCTTAGGTGCCAAACCAAAGGTACTTATCCCTGTATTCCCTGGTACTAACTGTGAATTCGATTCCGCTCGTGCTTTTGAACGAGCTGGTGCTATTGCAGACATCGTACTGATTCGCAACCAAACACCAGAACAATTAAAAGAATCTATTGATGTAATCAAAGCTAAATTAGCAGAGTCCCAAATTCTTATGTTCCCTGGTGGCTTTAGCGGCGGCGACGAACCAGATGGGTCTGGTAAATTCATGGCTACCCTATTCCGCAACCCATATCTTGCAGAAGGTCTTGAAAATTTACTCTACAAACAAGATGGTCTCGTTCTCGGTATCTGTAATGGTTTCCAAGCATTAATTAAATTAGGTCTATTGCCTGGTGGCCATATTGAAACATTAACGGCTGATCACCCTACATTGACATACAATACCATTGGTCGCCACGTATCTCGTATGGCTAACACTAAGGTTATTTCTACAAAATCTCCTTGGATGTGTGAAGCTAAGGCTGGCGAAATTTATACAGTTCCTATTTCTCATGGTGAAGGTCGCTTTATTGCCTCCCCACAACAAGTATTGGAATTCAATAAAACTGGTCAAATTGCTACACAATATGTTGACTTTGATGGCATTGCATCCATGGATGGGCGCTTTAATCCTAACCAATCCGTAGCTGCTATCGAAGGCATTTATAGCCCTGATGGCCGCGTATTTGGTAAAATGGCGCACTCCGAACGCTGTGGTGCAGATATTAGTAAAAATATTCCAGGCAACTTAGAAATGCCAATCTTCACATCCGGCGTAAAATACTTTAAATAATCTATATGGCCCATTCTTCGGAATGGGCTATATTTACAAACTTTCACAATACACATTCTAATATGTGAAAGTTATCACAGTTATATCACATTGACATATATCGATATATTGATTTTTTTCGAAAAAAACTGTATTATAAGATGTCAATATAATTAATTAAACCGTCATCACATGGATGAGGTTAGTTATGTATATACATATGTGTAAGGAAAGGATATTACTATGCATTGTGCTCAAAAAATGACCCATAATATCTACTGGATTGGTAGTAATGACTGGACAACTGAACGTTTTGAAAACTTATTCCCTATTCCAAATGGTGTAAGCTACAATAGCTATTTCATCGATGATGAAAAAACTTGCGTTGTAGACTCTGTTGATGCAGAAATTCGCGAAGAATACTTTGACAACTTATCCCACCTTTTAAATGGTCGTGATCTTGATTACATCATCGTAAACCATATGGAACCCGACCACTGTCAAACATTGTTAGAAACATTGGAACGCTATCCAAATTGTAAAATGGTTGGTAATGCAACAACATTCCGCATGTTCGAACAATTCTACCGCACACCAAAGCCTGATCAATATTACACAGTAAAAGAAGGCGACGAAATTTGCTTAGGTAAACATACTCTTGTATCCTACACAATGCCTATGGTTCACTGGCCAGAAGTAACTTGTACCTATGAAAAATCTACAGGTACATTGTTCTCTGCTGATGCATTCGGTACATTTGGTACAATCAATGGCAACATCTTTGCTGACCAAACTGATTTCGTAGCAACATACGAAGATGAAGCTCGTCGTTACTACACAAATATCGTTGGTAAATACGGCCCTCAAGTACAAAATGCAATCCGCAAGGTTTCCGGTCTTGAAATTAAACGCATTGCTCCACTTCATGGTCCAATCTGGCGTACACCTGAAACGATTGAATATATCTTGCACAAATACTTGCACTGGTCTAGCTACACAGCTGAGAAAAAAGGTGTTGTTATCGCCTTCGGTTCTATGTACGGTAACACTCGTGACATCGCTCAACAATTGGCAAAACAATTGTCCAAACGCGGCGTTACAGATATTAAAATCTACGATGTTTCCAAAACTAATGCTTCCTACATCATCGCTGATGCTTGGAAATATACAAACTTGGTAACCATCGCACCAACATACAACTTGAATCTATACCTTACTATGGAAAATTTCATTCATGAGTTGAAAGCACTTAACTTCCAAAATCATAAGGTATCCATCATCGGTAACCATTCCTGGGCTTCCGCTGCAATGAAAACAATGGTGGCTCACTTCGAAAACGAATTCAAAGATATTGAAATCGTATCCCAACCACTTGATATCAAATCCTCTTTGAAAGAAGAAGATATCCCATTAATCGAAAAAATGGCAGATGATATCAAAGCATCCATCGATGCACAAGAAATCAAAGAAGTATTATAATTGAATAGAAAAAGCTAGAGGCTCGTAGATAAGAAAATCTATGAGCCTCTAGCTTTTTTCTATTTAATTATTTTATAATTTTCCCATTGGTGAAATCGATACCCTACGCCCCATACGGTATCTATATATTGTTCACCATTATATTTCTTATCCACCTTTATACGCAATCGATTCACGTGAACCATGACCGTAGATGTTTCACCAAAAGAATCTGCCTCCCACAGCCTTTCGTAAATCTCTTCTTTAGTAAATACACGGCTTGGATGCATAGCTAAAAGGACTAGAATCTCGTATTCTCTAGGTGTTAATGGTACAACCTCATCATGAAGTAGTACCATACGGGATGCCAAATTAATTTCAAGGTGCCCCGCTGTAATCTTAGGTTCTTCAACTTTCGCAGGAGATGCAGTAGAGGCTAGTATTCTTTCAAAACGTTGAATGTGAGATTTTACACGCGCTACAAGTTCTGCAGGGCTAAAAGGCTTGGTTAAATAATCATCTGCTCCTATGCCTAACCCTCTAATTTTATCAATATCTTCACGTTTAGCACTAACCATTAGAATAGGTACTTCCTTCTTCATACGGATGTCTTTACATATGGAGAATCCATCTTTTTTAGGAAGCATTATATCTAAGATAATACAGCTATAATCATTTTGTATAGCTTTTTCTACCCCCATCACTCCATCAGTGGCAATCTCGACTTCAAACCCTTCAATCTCTAAATAATCCCTTTCTAACTCGGAAATCCCTTTATCATCTTCTATGATTAAGATTTTTTTCATGCGTCCTCCAAACCTGTCATAATTGGAAATTCCATAATAACCGATAGGCCAGAACCATTCAAACCCCGTTCGGCCCAAATTTGTCCATCCATATCCATTACAATTTGTTTTACAATGGCAAGACCTATCCCATTTCCGTTAGCCACTTCACTACGGGCCTCATCGGTGCGAAAAAATATGTCAAATAATTGATTTAATGATGATTCTGGCACACCCATTCCATTATCGGTAATGGTAAACCGAACTCTATGATCCTGATAGACAGTGCTAACATTGATCTTAAGTGGCTCTGTACTCCTATATTTCCAACTATTAGAAAATATATTATCTAGTATCCGTACAAATTGTTTTTCATCAGCTCTAACAAATCGATTAGATTCACCATAAGACTCTACCAGTATAATTCCTTTATCCTCAAAATCTCCTTTATGTCTTTCTATATATTCAGAAATAACTTGATTCAAACTAACTGGTCTATAATCATACACAATCTGCCCAAGCTCAAGCTTTGAAAAATCAGACAGCATAGATACTAATTTCTCAATATTACCAGCCATAGTATATATCATTTGTACATAATGAGTCTGCTTTTCTGGAGTTCGTGCAACACCATCTAAAATACCACTTGCATAGCCCTTAACAGATGTAAGCGGTGTTGCGATATCATGGCAAATGCCTGCAATCATTTGCCTACGTTTCTCTTCATAATCTTCACGCAATTGCTTTTCTCTGGCTAAGGATCTTTGCATATTATTAAAAGCCTCACAAGTTTCTCCTAACTCATCATGATAGGTCACTTTAATAAGACTAGGTGTAACCCCTTTCTTAATATCTATAGCAGCCCTTTGAAGATATTGTAAAGGTAACAAAATTTGCTTAGACAAGCGATTGGCAATATAAATACCACCAAATACAGCCGATGCTACTACTAAAGCAAGAGCTAGGCCAAACAGAAACTCTACCAGTACCTTCTCATCTGTTTCATGTCCCATTGATTTTGCCATAAAGGGGATGTGTCCCGCTCCAATAACTAACATACCGTCACCATAACGATTAACATATGTCAACCGATCACCATCCCATTCATAGTATCTACTATCATTATCTGTAATCAACCCCATTGTTTTGATAGTAGATACTATATGGTCACCATCACTGTCAGGTGTCATATATAGTACTGTATCATCTTTCATAATAACAACATCAACGCCTTGAGCTTCTATAACAGATGTATTATTACGTAAGCTAAACACAGTCGTGTCTTTAGATAATAACTTTTTATTTATTTGTTCTAGTTCGAATTGAAGGATTTGAGATTGTATTGTACTAGGTGCTAACATCATCCAAGAGCGCTGCTCTATAGGGTTAGAAAACCGCAACAAACTCCAAATGCCACCAACCAGTAGGAATAGTGTAATAAGTGGTATCACTATCATTAATAAATTACTGAGCAATAATTTATATTGTACTTTTAGGTTTTGAAACCATGTATTCATAAAAACCTCCTCTATAGCTCCATTATAAGCATAAAAATAACATTATCCTATACCATCTTTACACCTTTCTAATATTGTTATAAGGTCGTAAGATTTTCGTAAGATTTCTCCGATATGATGTATGCATCAAGAAAACCATACGCAACATTAGGAGGAATTATGAACTACGAATTATTTCAACTCATTAATAATCTAGCAGGTATAAGCCCTATTTTAGATCAATTCATGATTTATATAGTAAAATTTAGTGCACCAATCATGGCTATACTAGTAGCGACCTTATTAGGGCTTGGCCTTTATACAAAAGATAAAGAGCTTACTAATAATAGCATACATACAATCTTACTATTGGGACTTACCCTCGCTATACATCAAGTAATCGGTTTTTTCTATGTAGAGCCACGACCATTCGTATCTCATACAGTTAATCTCTTGCTAGCACACAGTGCAGATCCAAGCTTTCCAAGTACACATGCTATGGGAATGAGCGCTATAGCTCTATCTCTATTTGCTGTATATAAAAGATTAGGCTCCATTTTAATTGTCCTAACACTTCTTACAGGATTTGCCAAAATATTTGTAGGGCATCATTACCCTATGGATATTATCGGTGGTTTTATTATTACCTATGTGTTATTTCTTTTATATAATAAGTTACTCAAACAAACAATTACACCATATATCAGTAATTTAAAACATATACAAAGACAACTTAGCACTATATTTAAACGATCCAGCGTTCTCATTACAGAGTCTCAACGCCCATTAACTAAGCGTTTTACAAAATAATTTATTTTTCAAACAAAAAGGAATAATAAGTATGCCGCAAATTTGTAGTAAATGGATCCACGCTAAGTACTTTCATATAACAATAATCCTAATAATCTCAGGAATACTATATCTTCTAGGAAATGCGGACCTTGCCATTACGGATCCTGTAGAGTCCAATTATGCTTTAACAGCAAAGGAAATGTTATTAAATCAAAACTATTTTTCCCCTCAGATTTTTAACCACTATTGGTATGATAAACCTATCTTTTATTATGTAGAGCTTATCATAAGTTACAAACTATTCGGCATTTCTAATTTCGGAGCACGCTTTTTCTCCGCCCTATTAGGAGTGATGAATATTGGATTGCTCTATAGCTTTGTACATCAGATACGAGGAAAAAAGACGGCTGTTATCGCCGCTATTTTATATGCTACCTGTGCGGAATTCTGGATTATCTCCAAAGCTGTCATTACCGATATGACGCTAGTATTATTCATCAATATTACCTTGATGAGTTTTTATATTGGGTACCGAAAGCATATGTTACATCAAAAATATGCTACGTACTATTATATAGCTTATATAGGAGCCGCCCTAGCAGTATTAACAAAAGGTCCTATTGGATTTTTATTGCCAGGACTCATCATCCTCATATATTTAGCTGTATCACATAATCTCAAAGAATTATTACATCTAAAAATACCAGTAGGCTTATTACTACTTACTCTCATAGGTGGGAATTGGTATATCTATATGTATACAATGCATGGTAGTGATTTTATCAATGTATTTTTGGGAGTCCATAACTGGTTACGTGCCACTGTGTCAGAACATCCCCAATTCAATGTATGGTATTACTACATTATTGTAACACTCATCGCCCTATTCCCATGGTCTTTTATTGTATCCTATAAGCTTTATACACAAAGAAAGAGCTTACAAAAACACAATCATATAACCCCCTTCACCACCTTTTTAGGTATATGGGCCTTAACTGTACTTATATTTTTTACTTGTATGGCTACTAAGTATACAACATATACCTTCCCATCCCTTGCACCTATGACAATACTTATTGCGATAATATGTAAACCACATTATCGTTTCATTCGTAAAGCAGCAATAGTAACTGTAATATTCTATGGCATATTAACCTATACAGTAGCAATGCCACTAATGAATCATGCATCGTCCGCTATTACAAGTCAATACATATTCAATACTATTTCCGATAATGCGATGATTATCAGTGCGCGTCATGATTATCGTGTATCAACTACGTACTATAGCAATCACACAATTTATAAACTAGAAGCAACCCCAGACAATTCTTTAAATCCTATGAGTTTATCATGGGATGCAAAAAAAATCATGCCCTTAGCTTATGCCACTGAATTACCTTCCAATACCTCCATCTATTTGTTAACAGATACTGATCAGTTCCCTAATAGTCTAGATAAATCAGAATGGACATGTATTGAAAGCAATGCAGAGGGAGATATCTATAAACGCAATAAATAGCTATCCGAAAATACTATATTCAGCCAAAAAATTTCTTGACATCTAATCTCCTTTTTAATATACTATACAAGTACCTGTTACACAACAGAATACATGGAGAGGTGTCCGAGCGGCTGAAGGAGCATGATTGGAAATCATGTGTGCGGTTATACCGTACCCAGGGTTCAAATCCCTGTCTCTCCGCCACATATAAGAAGGTTATCCGATGGATGACCTTCTTTTTTTTATATGCAAAAACCGCTTAATGCACGCTGATATATCCCCCCTTTACTGGACGCCCAGAAAAAGGGGATGAAATATCACGCGTCATTAAGCGGTCTTTCATTTGTACCGATTAATGGTTAGTAATACGCTCCATTATTAATGTAAAATCATAGATTGAATATCTACCTTTTTATCACTAGGAATCATACCTATAGAAATTAAATAATCTTGTGATGCTTCCAAGCTCTTAATATCAGAATCGGCGATTGTCGTGTCAAAGTTATACCAAGGGGCCATTGTAGCCACATCGGCTTCCGTTAAGCCCGTTTCTTTCGCCACAATATCATAGTAAGAATTTGGATCTTTTTCATAAGCTTGAACGATTTGATTATGTGTATCCATATATTGTTTGATCAACTCAGGATGTTCTTTAGCAAACTTACCACTTGTTGCAATAACAATGGAGCCATCAATATAGCCTTCGCCACTTACAACAACGCGAGCACCTTGTTGAATAGCTTTTAACGCTACAGGGCCCGCTACCATGGCTACATCTACATCACCGGAATCGAGCGCACTGGCCGCTTGTGGAATGCCTCCATTTATGAACTCTACATCATTAGCAGTCATACCATTCTTATCCAATGCAGTTAATAACAATTGATGTAGAATCGTTCCTTTAGGTCCCATCACCTTCTTCCCCTTCAAATCCTTAACAGATTGAATATCAGGATTTTTAGTAATCAACACAAATGCTTTTGGCGCACGGCTATACATACCGATAATCTTGATATCAGCGCCATTCGCCTTTGCTAAAATCGCAGATGTGCCACCCAATACGGTAGCAATATCAATATCGCCGGATTCTAATGCTGCTGTTTGCTTAGGCCCTTCTGTAATTTCCGAATAAGTAACACCTATATTCTTTTCTTTGAAAGCCTTCTCTATAATGCCATTTTGTTTTTCAATGATGGACGGAATATTTAGAGGTGATTTTACATAGGTTAAATGTAAATCCTTTGGTTCTTGTTTTGATTGCTCAGAACCACAACCAACCATTACAAATAGCCCAGTAATTAAACATAAACAAAGAGTAAGTATTTTCCGAATAGAATACTTCATATAAACTCCTTTCATAAATTCATATATGCTCATCAATCGTTGGCAATCATGGACTGTAATTTTTCAATAAATGTAAAACGTCGTTCCAAAACATGTACATCCTCATCCCATCGCTCATCTTTTACAATGGGGTTTTCTACGATCTCATGATTACCATTTGAATTAATGACGATAACAATATCCCCCAGAAGGGATGCCTCTTGTAAATCATGTGTAGTCATCACTATAGACATAGATTCTTTTACATACAAGTCATATAAATCACGCTGTAATTGTTGTCGTGTAAAATAATCGAGCGCACCAAATGGTTCATCCATTAAAAGAATATTCTTTTTACTGCAAAAAGCACGTCCTAATGCTACCCGTTGTGCAAGCCCGCCTGATAATTGAGCTGGATAGAATGAACCATATTGCTGTAACCCTAATTGTTTCATATAGTGATCAATCGTTGACTCATCAACCATAATTCCACCATATTTCGAAAAAGCCATATTCTCGCGCACCGTAAGCCATGGCAACAACCGCGGTTCTTGAAATACAAAGGCCATAGATTGTTGTACCGCATCAATGTCCATATCATCAACCAAAAATGTGCCACTCGTAGGTTTCTCAAGTCCTGACAATAACCGTAACAATGTTGTTTTACCAGAACCACTTTTGCCTACGACACAGATTAATTTCTGCAATGGTAATGTTGCCTCTAAGGGGTGTAGTCCAACTAAGACATTATGTTCGCCCCTATACAGTTTGCTAAGATTATTAATATGTAAACTAGGAGCCATATACATCACCACCAGTCATATATCTCGACAGCATTCTATTAGTAATCCATTTAAACAGAGCATCAGAGATAATGCCGCACAAACCGATGACGATGATACCAACAATGACGATATCCGAACGGGCCATTGTTTGTGCATCTAGAATCCAATACCCGATGCCTGAAGATGCGGCAATCATTTCAGCACCAATTAAGGATCGCCAACTATAGCCTAAGCCGATACGAAGTCCACTGATAATATAAGGTATGGCATAAGGGATAGTAACATGTAGAAAAATTTGTTTCTTGGATAAGCCGTATTGATGTGCCATTTCAACGAGCTTTCTGTCTACCTCACTAAAGCCCATGAGAGCATTTAGAAAAATAGGATACACTGTTGCAAGAAAAACAATGGCAATTTTAGAGCTTTCACCAATCCCTAACCATAAAATTAATAGTGGTAACAACGCTAATGGCGGAACATGTCGAAAGAATTCAATCATACCTGATGAAAGCGTGCGCATGCGGTGACTAGCCGTCAATACAATGGCGAGTGGTATAGAAATAATAGTTGCCAATAAAAAACCCTGTACAACCCGCAACAAGCTCATTCCTACATGTTTCCATATGAGTCCTGATACAATACAATCTATAAACTCGGACCAAACTCTATACGGTGTTGGTAAGATATAGGTGGACCAGATGTTTAGAGAGCTCAGTATAAACCATATAACGATAACTAATACAGGCAATATGAACTTCCACGCTATTTTTGTAAATCTCTGTTTTATCTGCACACACCTCCTTATGTTAACTATATCATGTTGCGAATAAATATCAATTATTTATATACATTATATCATTTCACTAAAGTAAAAGGGACTGTACTTATACAGTCCCTCTCATTTATTTTACATGTATTTGTTTTGCTACTTCTTGAATGATATCAGGATTTGTTCGACAACATCCACCGATTATATTAGCCCCGGCCTTGCGCCATACATCAACATAGTCAATAAAGCTTTGTTGTCCACCTGACCATGTTTTGGTTTCTCCATCATAGGTTTCACCAAGATTTGGATATACAGCAATCGGTTTATTGGTTACAGACCGTATATCTTTAATCAAGGATTCTACATATTCCGGCGCTGTACAGTTAATACCTATGCCCGTTACTTGACGCACCTTATCGATCATTTCAGCGCATTTAATGATGGTCTCCCCGCTTGAGATATGATGTTCATCTTTGCAAGAGAAAGAAATCCATGCGGGAATGCCTTTTGTCGTAAGCGGATCACACAAGGCACGGGCAATGGCGATGGCCTCATCATAGCAAGGCACAGTTTCACAGGCTAACACATCTGGGTTTTCTTCGCAGAATAATGCAATGCGAGGAATATGAAATACTTCCAAATATTCGGTTTGTACACCATAATCACCACGATATTCCGATCCATCTGCCAAGAAAGCACCATATGGACCAACAGAGGCGGCTACCAATGGTTTTGGTAAGGCCCCTTCAGAGAAGTAACGGACACTGCCATCTGGCAATTGTTCACCTAATGTAATACCACGCAATGTAAGCGCATCATTCGCTTTAGCTTCTAAAAATTCATTACGTGCTTGTACGGCTAAACGAACGGATAGCTTAACCAAATCTAGGGCTTCTTCCGTACCATATCCATGAGCCTTGAATCCAGCTACAGTCGCTTGATAACCAGAACTTTCAATAATATCTGCACCGGCTGCCAAATAGGAAATGTGCACTTTTTTGATGATTTCTGGATTTTCAATAAGCATCTTAGACGACCACAACTCATCATGAATATTACATCCATGACGCTCCAATTCAGTGCCAAATGCGCCATCTAACACAAGAGGTCCATTTTCCTTTACAATCTTCAAAAATGCTTTCCGTTTAGCCATTCTATCACCTATTTCAAATCTTCTGCAGGTGGTTCTTTACCAAACCACTTTTTATAAATCTCTGCATATTTACCATTAGCCTTAATTTTGGCTAATCCATCGTTTATTTTACCAAGTAACTCCGTATTACCTTTTTTCACAGCAATACCGAGGGGTGCCGCATCATAGTCCTCACCCGTTACTTTAGCAATGCCACGGCCTTTATTATTTACATAATACTCATTTACCGGCGTATCATTAATAACTACATCTACGCCTTTATTTTCCAATTCCAAAAAAGCATCAACGATAATATTAAATTGTCGTACATCAGCATTTGGAATTTTGCTAGCAATCTCAGCGCCAGTGGATCCAATAGAAACGCCAATGCGTTTGCCTTCTAGATCCTTAAAGCTATGAATTGTTGTATTATCAATATTTACGACAAGTCCATTCCCCGCTATATAGTAAGGATTACTAAAGTCAACGGATTTAGCACGGTCTTCTGAAATCGTCATATCAGAAATCGCAATATCAATTGTATTACTTTGTAGTGCTGGTAACAAGGCATCAAAGTTTAAATTTTGAATATCCGCTTCAATGCCCTCTTCTTTGGCAATGGCATTAATTATATCGATATCAAAGCCATCCAACTTGCCCGTATCTTTATCTTTAAATCCAAATGGAGCATAGGTGGCATCAGTGCCAACACGCCATACTTTATCATTATTACTAGTAGTATTACCACAACCAGCTATAAACAGGCCGCTAACAATGGTAAAAGCACCTAGTAGAGCCGCAATTCGTTTTAGTTTCATTATATACCTCATCAGTAAAAAGACTCTACTATTTAGTCACCTAGAATCTCATACCTATTACTAAATAAAATTTCTACATAATCTAACAACTATAGATTTACTCTAAAATAAAATAACATAAACATATCATATCACCCTATATATCCTAGGTCAATAATTCCTACTATATAAATATGTTTTATTTGGTATAGATTATATCTATATATCAAAGACAATCTCCCAATCATCTCATATAGAAAACGGCTCTATAATAAATGTTGGGGTGACACCACTACGGTGTCACTTCCAACATTATTTTTTTGCAAAAAAATAAGCATATAAGGCTCACATGCTTTACAATAAAAGTGTCAAAGTCCTAAAGAAAGGATGTGAGCTTATATGCCTACTACTGATTATACTGAATTTTTACATAATGTAAAACAAGAATATATTACAAATAGCTATGAATAGACGGAATATTTATTTTTGACATAGAATTACCAGCAACATCACATATTTGCCCAAAGTGTGGAGAAACCACAAAGCATATTAAGGATTACCGCATACGTACTGTAAAGTTTGGAAAAGTACAACGAGGTCCACTAATTGGAAAATACAGACAGCGTCGGTATATTTGTCCGCATTGTGGTCATTCTTTTGCTGAAAGCAATCCATTTGTACGAAAACATATGCAACTAAGTGTAACTAATATTAGAATGCTATTTGATAAACTTACTGAAAGTGTAACCTATACAGCTATTGCTAACGAGTGTGATACATCTATTACTACAGTATTACGTTATTGCTCTATGATCACTATACCTAAGCCCGAGACCTTACCCACTGTGATTGGTATTGATGAGTTTAAAGGAAATGCAGAAGGCTACCAATACCAAGTTAATTTAACTAATCCAGATACACATGAAATATTAGATATTTTACCGAAACGTGATACGCAAGCATTAATCCACTATTTTGCATCATTTAAACATAAGTATCGCCTACAAGTTAAGTTTATTGTAATGGATATGTCCATACAATTTAAGCGCATCATGGAGGCGCTATTTCCACATGCGCATATTATCTGTGATCGATACCATGTATGTCGACTTGTAGATTGGGCGGTAGAGCGAGTTAGAAAGCGTGAGCAACATAAACTGGCTGCTTATTCACGTATGTTAAAACAGAATCGACGTGTACTAATGAAGCATCCAGACCATTTAACGGAAGCCGAACATATTAAACTATGTGAAATACTCAGAATATCTGATGATTTACGAAAAGCATATGCTTTAAAACTTTCTTTTAGAAAAATCTTTTCAATCTATGGTAAACAAAGAATAGCTGCACATTTAACGCATTGGTTGGAATTAGTAAAAGCATCTGGCTTAAATGAATTTAATAACTTCTTTACATCATTTCCTGCATGGATGACGCAATTAACTAATGCATTCTTACTTCCATATTCTAATGGATACACAGAAGGAACTAACAACAAAATTAAAGTATTAAAACGGATAAGCTATGGACTTCGCCACTTTGGTAGATTTAGAGTACGTATTCTACTTTTGAGCAAAAAGAATGGCACCAACCATAACTATGATTGGTGCCAAAGAAGACTCGTAGGGTGAATCCCCCAACATTTGACAGAGAGCCTAGAAAACGCTCTCTACGAATTGTATTCATAGAGAGCGTTATTCGCAATCCCATTAGATGAGATTCATATTATTTAGCTGTTTTTTTATCTTTAATGTACATAGCTACCTTGTACAAGAATGCACAGAGTAACAAGTACATTACAATACTGAGGTATGTTGCTTCTGGTGTTTCTACCCATTCTTGAGCAAATACATCAATACCTGCAATACGAAGTACGGCACTGAACAAGGAACCAATAGCACCACCGGCTACAAGACCGGATGCAATTGTACTACCTTTGGAGAAGCGAAGATCTGCCAACGCTTTATCGTTTGTACTATTTTGTACGAAGTATGCAATCAAACCACCAACTAGTAATGGAGTATTGATTTCCATAGGTAGATAGGTACCTAATGCAAATGCCAACGGTGGAACTTTCACCATCCATAAGATGATTGCAAACAATGCTCCTGCCATGTATAAAGGCCATTGTGCACTACCACCAGTCATCATTGGTTCAATGATGGCAGCCATCGCATTCGCTTGAGGAGCATTCAATGCATGGTCCCCTACGAAACCATAGGCACCATTTAATAAGATCATGACACCTACAGAAAGCACAGCACAGAGAATGGTACCAACGATTTGCCATTGTTCCATTTTTTTAGGTGTAGCACCTGTCATGTGCGCTACCTTAAGTTCTGACATAAAGTTACCGGCCATACCAATGGTTGTACCGATAAAGGATGCCATCATGAGGACTGCAATCATACCGACTTTACCAGTCATACCAGCAGCTGTTAAGCATACAGCAGAAATGATAATCATAAAGATTGTCATACCGGATACCGGTTCTGTACCAGTATAGGCAATGGAGCTAATACCTACTACAGCAAGTAAGAAGGACATGATTAGAACGATTAAGAAGGCTACGCCTGTTTGAGCGAGGCTTTCAGAATACATAAAGTGGAAGTATACGGCAAATAAAACGGTACATAACAAGATGCCTGCACCAATCCAAGATGTAGGAACATCGCGTTGTGTACGAAGCAAATTAACTTCTGTAGTTTTAGATGTAAATATATCTAAAACCGCTTTTTTTACAACGTTGCCCACAACCTTAGACATGCTCAAGAGGCCAATAATACCGGCCATAGCGAGCATACCGATGCCGATATGACGCACATAATCAAGGAATACCTTACGAATCGGCGCATCTGCTAAGAATACGGATTGACCATTGATGTGCATCACATGTTCTGGCGCTAAGAAATACACAACCGGAATACATACAAACCAAGAGAAGAATGAACCAGCCGCAATAATCGCTGCATAGCGAAGGCCTGTAAAATACCCAAGGCCTAGCAATGCTGCATCGGTATCTACAGCAGCCGTCAATTTAGTTTGGTCTGCTAAGGCAGCACCCCATTTAAATGTAGCTGTACGAATGACCTCTTCCCACCAGCCAAGGCTATTTAGAATAAAGTCATATACAAGAGCAATAAGTCCAGAACCCAACATCAATTTTGCTTTACTGCCTTCGTTACTCATCAATACTTCAGCTGCAGCGCGACCGCTTGGGAACGGATACACATAGTGCATTTCTTCTACAAAGTAGCGACGGAACATAACGCATAATAGAACACCAAGTACGCCACCGAGAATAATCGGAATTGCCATTTGTGCAAAGGTTACATCTGTTACACCCCAAATATACAGGGCTGGTAAGAAGAACATAGCCCCAGCTAATGTGTTTGTACTAGAGCTGGCGATTGCTTGAATATGTACGGTTTCAGCAAACGCATTTTTTCGTTTCAAAATAACTGCTGTACCCATGGCAAGTACAGATACTGGAGCAAAGGCATCTACTGTTTGACCGATTTTCAAGCATAGATAACCAACCGCCAGTGTAAAGATTGCTGCATAGAACAGGCCCCAAAATACTACGTATGAATTAATTTCTTCGTAGTCTTTTTTAGGATCAAGTACCGGTTCTACGGGCGGAATAGAACGAGTTTCGTCCGACATAGTAAAACCTCCTCATAAAAAATACAAACGTATATCTATCCACCTTTATACTATCACGGCGTTATATACGATTCAATTGCTTTATATGCATAATACGAATATTTTTACACATTATGCACCGATACACTTTGCTTTTTATGTACTACTGGTCTACAATTAAGATATATAGGCTAAATAGGTCTAACTATTGTATCAACCAATTATATATTCAATACATTCTCTCAAGGAGGCTTATTATGGAACCAATGGTTGAACGTTTTGTACGCTATACAAGCATAAATACACGGTCTAACGAGGAAAGTACAACGATTCCTAGTACGCAAACGCAAGTCGATTTCGCTACCAATGTACTTGTTCCTGATTTGAAAGCAATTGGTCTTGATGAGGTCATCTACAATCGAGAAAACGGATTTGTCATCGGTACATTAAACGCTAACACAGATGCAAAGGCCCCTTCCATTGGTTTTATCGCCCATATGGATACGGCCGACTATAACGCAGAAAATATTAAGCCACGCATCATTGAAAACTATGATGGCAACGATATTTGTCTCAATGAAGAGCATCAAATTTTCACACGTCGCGAAGATTTTCCTAATTTAAAAAACTATATTGGCAAATCCTTGGTCGTAACTGATGGTCTCACTCTACTCGGCGGTGATGATAAGGCAGGCATCTGTGAAATTATGGAAGCCCTCTCCTATCTTGTGGCTCACCCAGAAATCAAACATGGTAAAATCATGTGTGCCTTTGGCCCTGATGAAGAAATTGGTACTGGCGCAGATCACTTTGATGTGAAACAATTCCCCGTTGATTTTGCCTATACGATTGATGGTGAAAGCCTAGGTCAACTCGAGTATGAAACATTCAATGCGGCTGGCGGTACTGTAACGCTCAAAGGCGTATCGGTTCACACGGGTACAGCAAAGGGTATCATGATTAACTGTGCTAAACTGGCTATGCAATTTGATGCGCTATTACCAGGGGCCGCTGTTCCTGAACATACCTGTGGTCGTCAAGGTTTCTTTATGCTCATGAGCATGGAAACACAAGTAGATACTGGTAAGATGAACTACATCATCCGCGACCATGACAAAGAATTGTTCGAAGCAAAAAAAGCATTCTTCCTACAAGCAGGTCAAACATTAAATGAAATCTATGGCCGTGAAGTTTGCGAAGTATCTGTCAAAGATCAATATTACAATATGTACGACATCATCAAAGACAATATGGAATGTGTAAACGTAGCCAAAGCAGCCATGGAAAAAGCAGGTATTACACCTATTTGCGATCCTATCCGCGGTGGTACCGATGGTTCTAAAATTTCCTTCATGGGCATTCCAACACCAAATATCTTTACCGGTGTAGAAAACCTTCATGGACGTCATGAATTTGCATGTATTGACGATATGAAAAAAGCTGTTGAAGTTATCGTCAACATTGTAAATATCGAAAAATAATATTATAAGATAGCAAAATGACTATCCGAGCAACTGCTCGAATAGTCATTTTTTATTACTCTATAAAATTGTATACCCAATGTCAAACATCGTTTTATGCAAGTTTACCATTGCGTTTACGATTTCTAATTTGTTCTTCTTCAGCACGTGCTTTCATGGAAAGATCTTTATCTGTGCCTACATAACGGCCATAGAATAAATAATAAGCAACTAAGGCAACAAGGGCTACGACAACAGTTACATGGAACATGCTTGTATAACCGACTACTTCCTTAATGGCACCTAAGATATATGGACCAAAGCCAAGGCCTACATCCAAGGCGATAAAGTATGTTGATGTAGCAACACCAATGCGGTGTACCGGTACAATTTTAACGGTTACCGCTTGACCATTAGACATGAATGTACCATAGCCAAGTCCGACGAATACGGCGGATAAAAGTACAAGCCATGTAGAGTGAGCAATGGATAGTAAGAAAATACCAAGCGCTAAAGATACGAAACAAGGATATAAAACGAAGTTTTCCCCTCTCATATCAAATAGAATACCAAGTAAAGGTCTTGTAACAGTGATTACTACGGCATAGACAACGAAGAAGAATGTACCTGCCATAATAAGATCTAAGTCTTTTGTATAGGCTGCCATAAAACCGATAACACCAGAGTATGCAAAACCTACAAGCACCGAAACAAGGCTAATAGAATTCATGCGAGGTTCAATATAATCGGAAATCTTAATGCCCTTATGAGCTTCAGAATCGATATCAAGCTTAGGCTCCTTAAACTTCATAATTACGGCGCCAATGCCACAAATAACGATAAGGGCAACACAGAATGCGATGATAAAGTCATAGCCAAGACTATGAAGCATTAATATACCTAAGAATGGGCCTACTGCAGCAGCAAGGGATGTAGATAAACCGTAGTAATTAATCCCTTCGCCACGACGCGATTGAGGTATAATAGCAGCAATAATCGTACTTGTTGCAGTTGATGTAATACCGTAAGCAAAACCATTTAAGAATCGAACGCTATCGAGCATTAACAAGTTAGGTGTGTAGAAGTACATGGCCGTTGAAGCCAAATAAATAAACAAACCTAAGTACAGCATCTTGCGGCAACCTAAGACACTAATAAAGCGTCCCGCTAACAATCGTGCCACGACGGTACCGATAATATATATACCAACAGCTAAGCCTGCTTGACTGGCTGTGGCGTGAAGGTTATCTTTTGCCACTACGGCAATAATAACAATTAATAAATAATAAATCAAAAATACTAAGAAATTAATCAAAGTATCAAGGACAAATGATCTTGTCCATAAGGCCTCCTTAGCCTTATCCATAGTATCAACTCCTATTTCTAAAATATTTGTCAACCATATAATGACATTGGTTAATTATAGACCTCTCATCATAAAAAACAAGAATTAAAAAGTTATTGTTGTTATCACTTTTAATTATGACTAATGCCATAGTTTTATATACAATAAGCGAATTACCATATCGCCTATTTACGTAAATTTTTAATAATAAAAATACCTTTGATAGGTTCTACTCTAATTTACCAATTAGAATAGACCATCAAAGGTATCCTTCTATTATTCAATTATTTTGGTTCTAATCCACAAGCTTTAAAAAATGCTTTGTAAGCCTCCGCCTTCTTCACAAGACTCAACGGATAGGCTCTAGAGGTAGATGGCAAACGCGTCAAAGAAAGTTCTCGGCCTTCATAGACAAACGGAATCGTTTCCCCTGTTTTTGGTAATTTTACTTTTTCAGGTAATAAACTAAGTAAGATTTCTGTAGCCTTGCCACCTGTTGTACCTATATGAGTACAATCTGGTATTTGCGCTAATACGTCAGCGAGAGGAACGGGTTCAACCACCTTTAAAAACGCATCAGATGCATTACCATGCTCACGAATAGCTTTCAATACCGTTGGACAAGAAGCTATACCAATTTGAGATAAAAAAGCTTTAATCTTTTCCGCATCAAATGCTTTTTCTTCCCCTTTTCTAAAATGTTCTTTATCATCAAAGAACACCAAACCGAAAACACGCCACATATCATTTTGAAAATTCGGATAATGAAATTCCATGGCTCTCTTTTCAGATGTTGGTGGAAATGTTCCCATCATCATAACCGTTGCATTCTTCGGCAAGAATGGCGGAAATGGTCTCGTTTCTACAACTTCATTAGAATGTACTTCAACAGTAGTATTATCTTTCACGATACACATCTCCTTATTGTTTATGTTAACTATCTACTCTCACATTAACAAGTCTAGCTGATTGATACTATGATAAAACTCACCTTTTATTGAACCATAGGTTGAGTCATAATCGTATTGACCACATCAAATCCTGTTGGTACAGGAGATACGAGATATAAACATACTACGGCAGCAATAGCAAATCCAATTGCTAAGTAAGAGAAGGTGCCGCGTTTAGGGAATTCATACAAACCAAACATGCGTATCCCAATAGCCGAACCAATGGCTGTAATAAAGGATGGCAATGAGAACATACCATATACGCCAAAAATAACCATCAATCCCGCATAACCGCCTACTACAGTAATCATTGGTAGCATACGATCCATAGAACTCGTATAGTCTCGAGTCAACCCAGATGGATAGTTGGAGCTTTCAATACCGAATAAACCAAGCAAAATGCCGAAATCAACCCAGATAAATTCCCAAATACCTTTAAATGCATTTCGATTGCAGCCTGCATACCAAGCAAAGGCAGTAATGGCCAAGATGGCTAAACCAACTAAGCCAAAATAGTAATCCCCACTAATAGTAGGACCTACATAGGCGCCAATAGCTGTTACAATAGCACTGAGAACGGAAAGTACAATAACGCGATGAACAGCAGGACGTTCCCGTTCAGGAATGCGTTTGAACACAGTTGCTAGCAATTCCAATACAAAGCAAGCCATAAAGACAGCAATACCAATAGCTGGATTAATGAAGATACCAACTACCGTCAAAACTAAAGGAATTAACAAGCGCCATTTAGGAAATAATACAAGATCCTTGTAATCAAGGCGTACATCTTGTGTTTCAGATGTGAAATTATTATACACTACAAAAAGGAGCATAAACGCAACCACATCTAGTGGTGTAGCCCCCCAAATCAACAAGGTTGGTACAATAATCATGGATAACGCCACACCAGATATTCTAGATAGGCCGGCGGCGATGAACCCTAGCAGTAAAAATGGTAATAATAATGTTAAATATTCGAACATAATAAACCTCCCATCATCATATAAATCTAAGTATATAGTAATTAACTACAAATTTCTATACCGAATGGGTTGAGGTTTATACAGATTTACCATACGACACCATACAATACTACGTCTTTACTAAGATTGTTGCTGCTTTAATCGGTTTCTTATAACAGACGGGGAACATTCGAGTTGTCGTGCGATAGCTGCAATGGATAATCCTTTCATCCGTAATCTACTAATCTCATTCGTATCTACCTCCAACCGTTTACCACGCAACGCAACACCAGATTCTCGTAAATATAAGGCGACTGTATTGGCTTGTAACTGATAAGCAACACCTATATCCTTTGTACTCAACCCATGATAGCTATACAAATAGCTCATTTCATCGATAGGCATCACCTTACGCCGCCCACCGCGTATATTGACACCCATGTGATGTAAGATATGTAATACCTTCCATCGTGAAAGCCCCATCATATGGGCAATACGAGTTGTACTATTACCACTTTCATAAGCCTTTTTAATACGATCTGGTTCTACACTATGTATAGAATGGTCATGAGTACACAGCAGTCCATACTCATGTAATCGATTAGATATGGTCGCAGTGGATACATTAAAACGGCGGGCCAAGGCTTCAATACTCGTATGACTCACTTCATATAAATTTACCAAGGTTGCGCGATTGATATCTTTACGCGTTTCACGTCGCGCAATCTTATACATCTGCATACGCCTTACAATTGTATCTACACTACACCCAATATAATCGGCAATATCTCGTAAGGTCCATTTCTCTTTAACATATAGATTCTCTAATAATTGTTTTGGAATATTTCGTACGCTGCGATACATATAATCGCTCCTTTCACATAATTTAGGCGAACTATATCCACACACCTATTACACTTATTATGAAAGGCTAGTTATAGTCTTAGCAATAGAAAAAGGGTTCCCATTAGTCACCCCGGTGACCATTGGGAACCCTGCCTTTATCAGGAACAGATATACATTATCGAGCCCTATGACGCAATGCCTTCGGCTTTTCTAATATAAAAGCCCATTTCATACCTTCTTTAATATCATGACGCGACTTGCGAGCCTTCGTCGTTACAGTCTTCGCATGAGTCTCTACATCAACAAGAGGAATCTTTACTTCTTCCATTGCTTTTTGTCGCTTAAATTCTGCTAGACGCTCAGTCAATGTAGAAACTGCAACCGTTTTACTAGTAGATACTTTATGTTCTTCTCGTTGTTTAGGTTGCTCTTTTTTAGGTTGTTCTGCAGATTGATTATAAGAAATCTGAGTATTAGACGACTGATAGACAGCATCATTAGATGTAGCATTAACCGGAGGTTCTTCTATTTTACGTTCAATAGAAATACCGTATTCACGCTCCATATCCTCCCAAGTCTTTTCAGCACCTGAGGTTTCATACTCATCAGCATCTTCAGTCTTTGAGCTTTTCAAAAAGGAGAACACGATATAAGCAATTATAGCTAGAACAAATATAGGATTATGCGTAAAGGCCGATAGTACTGTAGACAAAATAGAGTCCATAGCTACTCCTATTCACCATCTGCTAAATTCTCACGCATCTTAGTGTCTGCAATAATATTGTTCATATTGTAGTAATCCATAACGCCGAGATTACCGTTTCTGAAAGCTTCTGCCAATGCTTTAGGAACTTCAGCTTGTGCTTCCACAACCTTAGCTTGCATGTCTTGTGTTTTAGCACGCATTTCTTGTTCTGTAGCAACCGCCATAGCACGGCGTTCTTCGGCACGAGCTTGAGCAATTTTTTTATCTGCTTCAGCTTGGTCTGTTTGCAATTGAGCACCGATGTTACGTCCAACGTCTACGTCAGCGATATCGATGGACAAGATTTCAAAGGCCGTACCCGCATCAAGACCTTTACCCAATACGGTACGAGAAATGTGATCTGGATTTTCCAATACATCTGTATGCTCTTCAGAAGAACCTACCGTTGTTACGATACCTTCACCAACACGGGCGATAATTGTAGCTTCACCAGCACCACCAACGAGGCGATCAATATTAGCACGTACCGTTACGCGAGCACGAACCTTAAGTTCAATACCATTTTTTGCCACTGCAGAAATGATTGGTGTTTCAATCACCTTAGGATTAACGGACATTTGAACCGCTTCCAATACATCACGACCAGCGAGGTCGATAGCAGCAGAACGTTCAAATGTCAACGGAATAGATGCGCGTTCAGCAGCGATTAATGCATCTACGACGCGGTCAACGTCACCACCAGCAAGGTAATGTGCTTCCAATTGATTTACATTAACCTCAAGGCCCGCTTTATTCGCCTTAATCAAAGGCATTACGATTTGAGATGGATTTACACGACGTAAACGCATACCAACTAATGTAAAAATGCCTACGTTAACACCGGCTGCCAATGCGGATACCCAAAGGCCTAATGGCACAACATACAAGAATACCATAATCCCAATCAGTAGAATGGGAATCAAAATTAAAATACCTACATCCATAATAACCTCCATTATTTACGACGATGTGGTGAAAGCTTAATCACGCTTTCTAACAATATTGCGGCCACCTACAACACGAAGCACCACAATGGGTGAACCGGCATCGATGAAGTCCCCTTCGGTTACAACATCCACTAAATTACCATCAATTTTAGCAATACCTGCAGGGCGTAATGTTGTATGCGCTACGCCCTCCTTGCCAGCTAGATCCTTTAATACATCATTAGACACATATCCAGCTTTTGTGGTAGATCGTTGCCCTAAGGTAAAGAGCTTGCCAATCCAGGTTTTTGAAAAGTGATTAAAGAAGGTTAATAATACTACGACTAATACAATCGTGATACCAAGCACCGCATATAAGGCTATATCTGTACCACCAAGGCCGATAAATACGCCCCACATAAACAAACAGTACCCGATAAGACCCGCAATACCACCAGGTATAACTAGTTCAATAGCCATCAATACGAGACCTATAATAAGCCAAAAAATATAATCCATATAAACCTCCTTTCACAAAACATTTCATACAATATATTATACAATAGACATTTATATTTTTCCAATAGACATGCTTCTATGATATATATATAAAGGCCCACTATACAAAAACGCGCAGCTGAAAAGCTACGCGTTAATTATAAGTCTTGCTATATATTTGAATGTATAATCAATTATACATCCGTTTTCTTTAATTGATCATTACCAATACCTGTTTTTTGTAAGATAAGAAGTACAATGCTCATCCCCATACCTACAACAGTTGCTAAACCCATGCCTTTTAAAACAACAGGACCAATTACGAGCTGTGCACCACTAAGGCCTACAACAAGAATAACAGATGTAAGAATCATGTTAACAGGATTTGTATAGTCTACCTTGCGTTCTACGAGCATACGTAACCCAGAAGCAGCGATGATACCGAACAATAGAATCGATACACCACCCATAACAGGAACCGGAATGGCATGGATAAGAGCGGCTACCTTGCCCACGAAGGAAATAATCATAGCCAATATAGCTGCACCGCCGATAACCCAAACGCTAAAGCACCGTGTAATTGCTAGTACTCCGATATTTTCACCATACGTTGTATTTGGTGTAGCCCCAAAGAAACCTGAAAGAATATTGGCAAGGCCATCACCTAATAAAGAACGTTCTAAGCCAGGTTCTTTCATAAGATCTTTTGATACGATGTTACTTGTAACAACAAGGTGACCCACGTGTTCCGCAAATACTACAAATAATGCTGGCATAATCATGACGATGGCATTGATATCAAATTCAGGCATACCATAAAACTGTGGTAGCGAGAACCATGGTGCCGCTTCAACAGCGGAGAAATCGACAACGCCCATGATAGCGGATAAGATATAACCTGCCACTACGCCGATAAGCACAGGAATTACAGCAAGGAATCCTCGGAATACGACGGTTCCTAACAAGGTCACAATCAAGGAGAACATAGATACTATGATAGCCTGCTCATGAGACATGCCAAGATTTTGATCACCGATGAGTCCAGCCATGCCCATAGCGACTGGAGCTAGTTCAAGACCGATGATAGCAACGATAGCCCCCATTGCAGCTGGTGGGAATAATTTATCAATCCAACCGATACCAATATAGCGAACTAAGAACGATAAAATAACAAAGGATAAGCCAAATACGACAAAGGCGCCTTTAGCTGCCTCATAGCCGAATCCTGCAGCCAACACTGCACTGACAGGAGCAATAAAAGCAAAACTAGATCCTAAATAGGCTGGAATCTTGCCTTTACATACAAATAAGTACAGCAATGTACCAATACCATTCATAAATAATGCCGTTGCTGGATCGACTTTCAACAAATACGGTACAAGTACGGTAGAGCCAAACATAGCAAATAAATGTTGAAAGCTAAGTGGCAATAATTTACCCAATGATGGGCGTTCTTGAATATCAATAAAATCGTTCATAATTTTCCCTCATACACAACACATATATTATCGTTTATTTGGTGGTACAAAACGTCCCGGTAATTTAGATTCAACCGTTCTATTCGGTCTAAACCGACTCTGCGTTTCCTCGCGCAACGACGGCAACGTTTCCTTATTACCTACTGGTTTAACACCTTCTACGCCACGTCTCGCAATACTTGCTAAAATACCGATAGCTAAACAGTTCATCATTAGAGAAGAACCACCATAGCTAACGAATGGCAATGGCACACCTGTTACAGGCAACATACCACAAACCATGGCGATATTGAAGAATGCTTGACCACTGATGAGAATCGTAATCCCAATGGCTAACCATCTACCAAAAGCATCGCGTGCTCTATTAGCAATACGGAATCCAAAATACGTAAACATGGCCATTAAGAATACGACCAGAATACCGCCTAAAAAGCCCATTTCCTGTGCCCAAACAGCGAAGGCAAAGTCCGTATGTGCTTCAGGTAGATAGAAATACTTTGACGTACCATTCAGAAGGCCTTGTCCAAAGAACCCACCTGAGCCTACGGCTAACAAACCTTGTACAGTTTGATAGCCTTTATCCTGTGCATAGGACCAGGGATCAAACCAAGATACAACGCGTTCCCACCGATACGAACTACTACGAGCAGCATAAATACCTACGACAATAGCCCCCATCAAGGATAAGCCAAATATACTTTTCTCAAAGCCAGATAAGAATATTAATAGGTAGGAGAAACCTATAATCAATACGGCAGTCCCCATATCCGGCTGTTTAATGGTGAGCAAAGCAAATATGATTGGCCAAAGCAACATATAGCCCATATATCTTACGCGTTCAAAAATATAACCTAATGCTACCTCTTTTTGAGACAAACCTTTCTTAGGTTTAATCATAGATGTAAATCTGGGTTTTCCCCACGGTTTATCCGCCAATTTAGCTGCTGTCCACATGAGTGCGGCCAATTTAGCAAACTCTGATGGTTGAAACGAGAATAGACCAAGAGAAATCCACCGGCGCGCACCATTGACCTCTACACCGACCAAATATATGGCCACTAGGGATACTGCGGTCAGGCCCATTATCCAGGTCAGTAATTTAGCATTTTGTAATCGACGATAATCAAATCGATACAGAAATACGCCCAAAATAGCAGAAACTAATAAATAACCTAAATGTCTCGGTGCATAGCCCAGCAATCCAGTATCTGTTGTAATCGATCCAACATAGGTGGCACTAAAGATATTAATGCTACCAATCAAGGCCATAAGAGCTATAGGCAATAACATGCCTTGTAGGTCGTTCTTAAACACTTTCTCCCAAAAGTGCCCCTTCTTTTCCCCTTGTTGCAACATATTATGCCTCCTTAGTAACAGTCGGTTTCACTGCTTCTAATCGGAAAATAGGTTGTCCCTTTGCGCTAAATTTCTCTTCATATTCCGTTTTCACATTTGGTAAATCTGTACTATGTAAATCATAGGTGACATTCTTGAGTTCCCACCCACAACTTTTGAACTCCTCTAAGGAAAACATAAACAAGTCTTCATTGTCGGTTTTAAAGTGAACTTCGCCATTATCTTTTAACAAACGTGCATACCGGTCAAGGAATGTATGATATGTTAAGCGACGTTTAGCATGTTTAGCCTTAGGCCATGGATCACAGAAATTGATATAGAATCGATCTACTTCTTCAGGAGCTACAATCTCTTCAATTCCTGCGATATCAAATAAAGATACTTTTGCATTATCCCGTTGAGCTTCAAAAATCTTTTGTGCTGCATAGTAAATTACACCAATTTGAACTTCAAAACCGACAAAATTTGCATCTGGATATGCTTCAGACATGCCCGCAATAAATCGCCCTTTGCCAGTGCCTAATTCCATGTATAATGGTCGTTCCGGATGCGAAAAAGCCTCTCTCCATTCGCCTTTATAAGCCTCTTGTCCTGATAAAATAATGTGTGAATCATACTCGTGGATAGCCTCATCAATCCACGGTTTTCTACGAAGACGCATCGTTACTCCTTATATGTCTATTCTGAAAGTACTATATTATATAACTAATTGTTACCTATCCTTATTATTATAGAAAAATGCTTTACTTTACGTCAATTAGTAATATAAAAAAGCCCCTGTCATTATGAAAAGACAAGGGCTCATCATTAATTAGATAGCATATTTTCTAAGTATTCAATTTGTTGCGGGCTCAAACCAAGCTCTGTTAAGCTTTTCTTAGATGTAGCAAACACCGCATTTGATTTACCAACACGAGTACCTAATGCCGCTGCTGCTACGAGTTCACGATCAAGTTTGCCTAGACGTGATCTGTTTCTATTTTGTGGTTTTGGCTTTTTAATACGGAATGTATTATATTTTACAGCTGTTGAAGCTTCATCAGCTTTAATTTTGGCAGCCATATTTGTACTATTTGAGCCATTACCTAGTAGAGCACTTAAGCCCACTCGCTTTGGCACAAGTTTATCATAATCTACACCAAACTCAGGGCGTTCTTCGCGAAGTTGCTCAAATGTAGCAAGAGCCGCATTCATTTGCTTTAAACCCGCTGCAGAGTACAACTGACGAATGGCAATACTTACCTCTTGAGGTGTCAAAGTACCACGTTCAATAGCAGAAATAATCGTTTCTCTTAACGAGCCAAGATCTCCGCTAGCTGTATAACGTCCAATTTCAACAAGATCTTTTTGACGTTCATTGAGCTCTTTTGGTACATATATATTAAATTCTGAGATGGAAGGCGCTTTTTTGGTTATCGGTTCTGCGGCACCATTTACCTCACACAGATAACCACTGCTGACTACAGCCAAAGCCACGGCCAAAGTTAAAACCTTTTTCAATGTTTCCAAAGCTCCCTTTACACACCAACAAAAGCACGTTTACGTTCATATACTAACCAATACAGATTTCTAAATTAATTAAACTGTATCATACATCATAATGAGTTAGTCTGTTATTATTATATACTACTTCATCTATTATTTATAGTCATATTAATAAAAAAATATAAAATATTTTATTTATAAACAACTCATCATATATTGAAAAATAGTAGCTTCTATGCTAATTAATAGAAGCTACTACTTAACGTCATTACTTATAAATAATTTTTATAAATATTATGACACAACCCTTGTTTAAGGCAACATACATTTGGCATCATTTACAATTTGTTCTACAGAAACACCGTTTTCTCGCAAAAGCTCCGCCGCATCATAGCGATCATGAAACTCCTTAGCAATGCCATAATTTTTAACACGCATGGCAGATGGTCCATAGAAGCTAGCCACGCGTTGGCCCCAACCGCCTTCTACTACACCATCTTCCAAGGTAAATACTACAGAATGATTAGCTTTCAATGACTCTAACAACTCTTCATCTAGGCCAGAAGCAAATTTAGGATTTACCACGGTTGCATTAATGCCTACTTTAGCCAATTCATCAGCTACTTGTTTAGCGAGATGATAGAAATTACCTAAACCTAATAAAGCAATGCCTTTGCCATGCCGAGTCACTTCAGATTTATTTAAGAGGCTATAATCCGTCGTATCGGCCACACCAGTAGATATAAATTTACCTACAGGAACACGAATTGCTACTGGATGCTCATGTTGATGCACGGCATATTCAGTCATAGCCAACAACTCTTCATTATTGGTAGGTGCTAAGTAGACCAAATTAGGAATGCTTGTAAGCATAGGTATATCAAAGAACCCTAAATGAGTGACATCATTCATACCATATACAGAGGCCTCATGATTCATAATAACGGCACTATTATTATTGACGCAAAGATCTTGTACTAATTGGTCATAAGCACGTTGTAAAAATGTACTATACACATTAAATACTGGTTTACCGCCATTTTTAGCAATACCAGAGCTCATGGCAATAGCATGCTCTTCTGCAATGCCTACGTCAATATATTGTTTGCCAGCCTCTTTGCGCCGTTCGGAATTAAATCCAAGTCCACCTGGTGTACCTGCAATAATAGCTACCACTGTTGGATCTACTTTGATTTGCTCCATCAAGTAGTTCGCAATCGTACCAACATACGTTGGCCCATTATCTTTCGCTTTTAGCTTACCTGTTTCTAAGTCAAATGGCATAGTCCAGTGGAACTTTTCTTTATTTTGCTCTGCAATGGCATAGCCCTTACCTTTTTGAGTAACAATATGTAACACAATTGGATGATCAATGTCTTTCACATCCTTAAACACATCAATTAATGTTTCTAAATCATTTCCCTTTGCTACAAAACGATAGTCTAAACCAATAGCCTTGAAAATATTGTTGGAACTTTCACCATTAGTTTTGCGCAATTCACAAAGACCACGATATAAACCACCATGATTTTCTGCAATGGATTGGTCATTATCGTTGACGATGATAATCATATTACTATCTAACGTAGCTGCATAATCGAGACCTTCAAAAGCTTCCCCACCGGATAAAGATCCATCACCAATAATAGCGATAATATTTTCAGAGTCCCCTTTTAAATTACGAGCCGTCGCTAAGCCAGATGCCAATGAGATTGATGTCGAGGTATGACCAATATTAAAGAAGTCATGTTCACTTTCAGTAGGATCTGTATAGCCTGTTACATCATCATAATGATTATGATCTAAAAATGCTAAGGCACGACCTGTAACCATCTTGTGCACATAAGACTGATGAGACACATCATATACAATCTTATCTACAGGTGAGTTAAATACATAGTGCAAAGCCATAATCATTTCGGCTGCACCCATAGGTGGGCCAACATGACCGCCGTGTTCAGATACCTTTGTCATGAGGGCTTGACGAGCTTGTGCCGTTAGATCTGTTAATTCAGCAATAGATAAGCCTTTCAAATCGGCTGGAGATTTTATATTTATTAAATTCATAAGATTGCCTTTCTTTTACTTACATATTACTACTAACATATACCACAATCTAAGAAAAAGAGCCAGTCCATACAGAACCAGCTCTTTATGTAGCAAAAAGGCGGTACAACCAAATGGTTATACCGCCTTGATTCATCAATTATTCTGCAGTGAATGGCAATAAAGCGATTGCACGTGCACGTTTGATAGATGTAGTCAATTTGCGTTGATGTTTTGCGCAAGTACCGGAAATACGACGAGGTAAGATTTTGCCGCGTTCAGTCGTAAAACGACGAAGTTTTGCAACATCTTTATAGTCGATTTGATCGATATGGTCTGCACAGAAAACGCATACTTTTCTTCTTGGCTTTCTGCCTCTATCTCTTCTCATTGCGAATCCTCCTTTTCGAATTAGTAGGAGTCTCGGACACTAGAACGGGATGTGTTCATCATCGCCGCCTGTACTGAAACTATCAAAATTGGACCCACCATCGAAAGAATTAGTATTCATATCAAGGGATTGGCCCACAAAGTTCGCTACCACTTCAGTAACGTAACGTTTTTGACCATCCTGAGTCTCGTAGGAACGAGTTTGCAAGCGACCTTCTACAAAGCAGCGACTGCCCTTACGAAGATTACCTGCCGCTTCACCAAGTTTGCCCCATGCAACACAATTTATGAAAGCAGTTTGTTCTTTCGTTTCATTGGTTGTAGAGTCAATATAAGTATTCGTAGCAGCTACTGTGAAAGTTGCCACTGCTCTACCAGTTTTAGTAAAACGTACTTCAGGATCACGAGCTAAATTACCTAGAATTTGTACAGAGTTCATTTTTTCTCCTCCAGGCTTTAATTATGCATCGTGTTTAACAATCAGGTGTCTTAAGACATCATCGTTGATTTTCAACACACGGTCGATTTCTTTGATTTCAGCTGGATCAGCTTCGAAATTAACCAATACATAGAAACCGTCAGTGAATTTTTTCACTGCGTAAGCAAGACGACGCTTGCCCCAACGATCTACCTTTTCTACTGTGCCGCCTACACGAGCAATTAAAGCTTCCACTTTTTCAATGACAGCGTTAGTTGCTTCTTCTTCAGCTGGTTTCACAATAACCATGACTTCGTATTTGTTCATACAAAATCACCTCCTCTTTCGGACTAATGCCCCTATCGACACATAGGGGTAGGAAGTGCTTACCATTAATAAGCTTTACTATTATAACCTAAATTAATAATGAAAGCAAGGGTTCATTTTGAAACCTTCCTTTCACTATCTAAACTTCAAAAACTTCCTTATCATTCAAAATGCGTATATTTCTATGAGGTAAGATACGTTCTAACCTTTCCGGACTTTCTGTATGAATAGGAATGATTAAATCAGGATTTACCAAATCAATAAACGTAATTAAATCAGATGTAGTCACATGTCCACTAGAGTGACAAATATACGATGGATAGGCATCAAGCAATTCCTTCAACGATTCATTATGGTCGATATACCCAGTCCACATCGAGTAAATAATTCGCACATCATCTCTATTAAAGGATTTAATTTTATTTATATAAGCATCTGTACATCTGACCAAAGAAATGAATCCATTCCGCATGTATGATTGAGGATACGCTCCAGAATCTACTACTAAAGGCTTGTCATGCCTCTTATATAAGCTGCTATCGTAATAGGTACTTTTAATAACAGTATCTAGAATCGTTTTCTGGTATCGATCACAGAGTAGCACCTTGTCGTCTGGAAGATTTTGCCATATCCCCATTATCCGATCTATATTCGTGGAAGCACACATAATAAACACATATTTGCCATCTGAAACATAGGATATTATATCGTCTAGCACTTCAGCTTCACTAATTGTTCGTCCTCGATTTCGTGAAAGCGTAGTTCCTTCCGTAATCAGAACATCGACGGTTCCAACATAATTTTCTATCAACCTTTCTATACAATGACTTCTTAGACCATGTAGCCTAAAATCGCCAGTATATAGAATACGTTTACCTTCTGCTTCAATAACAAACATATAACTATCTGCCGCACTATGATCGATAACAAGAGGTCTGATACGTATATCACCAATTGTAAATACATTACCGCCACTAAAAGTATTAGCATCTAACAATCGTAAATATAATTGATTATCTTTATGTTCCGAGGGAATAAGCAGAATCGCTTTCGATAGCATTCCTAGATAGATAGGGATTTCTGAAAGCACGCTTTTCAACTGTCCTAGATGATCGCCGTGATAGTGAGATATAAGAACACCATTACCATTAGGCTCTCCTTCAGTTATCCCATCTATCACTAAAGAGCGTGGTATAAAGGATGTCTCTAAACTAAGCTCATCACCCATATCAAGTATGATACGAGTTGTTTTAGTGCTAATTTCTATAGCACTACCACCTATCTGATGAGTGCCACGATGGATGATTATGTTCATACTTAACCTTTACTAGAAATAGTGAGTAATGTTTCTGCTCGATATGAACGATCCAACGTTGGAGACCAGTTGACCATTTTATTTTGATAAGGCGCTTTACTTACTCTATCAGCACGCAATACAACAAAGCGAATTTGTTTCAATTCAGGTTCTTGTTCTAAGATAGTCTCACACAAAGTTCGTAAAGAATTACATTTATCAGTTTTAAGTAATTCTTCACACTCTTTATACTGCTGAGAAACAACTGTTTTTGATGGATAGCGAGCTTTATCAACACACTTTGAATCTATACGTAGCATTAAATTTGAATCTTCTCCACCATCTGCTTCAGTACGAGACGCCTCATCAAATAATATAACTAATTCGGCTTGTAACTTATATTCATCGTGCTTTTGGGCTAAATCAGGATACTTATGCTTTAATTCATTTAAGCCGATATGTGTAACGCCATTATGAATCTGCTTCCATTCAAAAAGTCTATAATACGTATAAGATTCTAGAATACAACGAAGAAGTGTTTCATTACTTCCAGTGGGTGTATATTTTAACTCTACAACGGAAATCAAATTATACTTATCATTATAACTAATTAAGTCGATTGCTCCACAAGAATCATGTAGTGTCAGATTTAAAGGAGTCTCATAGTCAAAAACATAACCTAACCCATCAATATTGCCTTGATAAAATAAAAGCTTTGCTAAAACTTTCTCTTTACTAGTTGTCAGTTGTAGCTGTTCGATATCTTTATCTTCAAATGGAGTATGACCTGTATCAAAATGATTCTTCTCGCCAGTTCTTTTGGGATGAATCCCTTTCCACTCACTAATCCAATCACGAATTAACGTATCTGCTATAACCTCCGTATAAAGTTGACCAGTTTCCTTAATGTAACCAGTATAATTAACACACTCAGCTCTATAAAAATTCTCAATCAAATAATTCTTATAATCCTTCTCTGGAGTTTTGTGATTAAGACTACGCTCTATACTAATTAATAATCTTTTGTTGTAATCTTCCATAATACTATTCCTCGAACTCATAATACATTATCAACACTGCATGATATAAGCTATTTAAATACACTATTGCCTGTACACCTATTATAATAAATAATAAATACCGATTAATATCGAATCAACTGCTTATTATCTATCTACAGTATACTCCTCTAAATGAGTATTTAATATGACATTATATTTTATTTGAAATTCTATAGAAATCTCTTGCACCATTTTCTTATATACTTTACTATATATAGAGAATTCTAATTACAAAAAGGAGTCATCATGGCTAATATTAATGAAAACTATTTAAACCTACAAGGTTCTTATTTATTTGCTAACATTGCTAAAAAAGTAGCGGATTACCAAGCAGCTCATCCAGATGCTGACATTATTCGTCTTGGTATCGGCGATGTAACATTGCCTTTAGTACCTGCTATCGTAGATGCTATGACTAAGGCTGTTCAAGAAATGGGCAAAGCTGAAACATTCCGTGGTTATGGCCCGGAACAAGGTTATGATTTCCTTCGTAAAGCAATTATCGAAGGCGATTACAAACCATATGGCATCGAAATTGGTATGGACGAAGTATTCGTTTCTGACGGCGCAAAATCCGACGTTGGTAATATCCAAGAATTATTCAGCGAAGATAATATCATCGCTATCACCGACCCTGTATACCCTGTATACCTTGATTCCAACGTTATGGGCGGGCGCACAGGCCAAGCTGTTGACGGCATGTTCGAAAAAGTTGTATACCTTCCTACATTTGCAGAAAATAATTTCTCTCCAGAATTTCCTGCTGAACGTGTAGACATCGTATATCTTTGCTCCCCTAACAATCCTACAGGCACAGTACTTAGTCGTGCACGCTTAGCTGAATGGATTAAATGGTGTAAAGAAAACGACGCTATCTTGATGTTTGATTCCGCTTATGAAGCTTTCATCAGCACAGAAGACACTGTTAAATCCATCTATGAAATCGAAGGTGCTCGTGAAGTGGCTATCGAATTCCGTTCCTTCTCTAAAACTGCTGGTTTTACAGGTACACGTTGTGCCTACGCAGTAGTGCCAAAAGAAGTAACAGGCAAAACTAAATCTGGCGAACGTCAACTGTTGAACCCTATGTGGAACCGTCGTCAATGCACTAAATTTAACGGTGTACCTTACATCGTTCAACGTGGTGCTGAAGCGGTATATTCTAAAGAAGGCCGCGAACAAACTCGCGCAAACATCGCTTACTACAAAGAAAATGCACGCATCATCAAAGAAGGCCTCGAATCCATTGGCCTTACTGTATATGGTGGTACTGATGCACCTTATATTTGGTTAAAAACACCTGGCAACATGACAAGCTGGGAATTATTTGATCTTCTTCTTGAAAAGGTACAAATCGTGTCTACACCAGGCTCTGGTTTCGGTCCACATGGCGAAGGTTACCTTCGTTTAACTGCATTCGGCAGCCGCGAAAATACAATCCGTGCCGTAGAACGCATCAAAACTTTACAATTCTAATACATTTATAACTAAAAATATGTAATACAAAACGGTTGTGAAACCTTCTCTCCGAATGTTTCACAACCGTTTTTATTTTAAATCTAGATACTAATTAAAAGTTATGACGAATACCCGCATCTACACGATAGGATGTATCAACAGTACCACCAAAGTTTTTAGTAAATGTTCCATATACATATGTATTTGGACGGAAACTCCATGAACCACCGAGTTCAAGATCAAGCCAAGTATCCTTCAAATCTACTACGCTATTAGTCGTTGGTTCACCGGCCATACTATAGGTTGCTTTCATCTTGCCAGAGAATTCATGGGCTAATGCAGCTTTAAGGAAAACATTACTATTCTTAGCTTCCTTACTGATGCCAATGCCTAAGCGGCCTATAGCGGAATTAACTGCATCAGAATTAATATGAACTGTGCTACCTGTATTCGTACGAGCATCAAAGCTTTCATCAGACAAGCGGCTAAAAATCAATTCTGCGCTAGGATCGATATAGAAACCATTATTTCTCTTGATACGTTTACCATATTCAAGGCTCAAAGATGCACCCGTATTACGGTAGTCACCACTCAACGACGTTCCTAAGCTGTTATGTACGGTAAAATCATTTTTCAAACGATTGCCTTTAGCAATGATATCTAAATAACGACCATCATTAAATTGTTTAGCGCCATAGAAAGCTAATCCAGCAGTTTTACCAGAACCAGAACCCAACGCATAATCACTGTTATTTGTGCCATACAATAAAGCACCACCTACAATCCAGTTTCCTCTTTTCGTATCATAGCCGATTTGCGCCATATTATAATTTTGATTTACATAGGCAGAGTCTGTAATTTTAGATTTACCACCAATATATTTGCCCCATACGCCTTGATTATCGGAGTTAAGACGCACATCACCTAAGCGGCGTTGTAAATCATTGGTATCAGCTCGCATTTGCATAACAGAAGATGCTAATGCACTCTTAGCACCGGATACAATTTCACTTTCACTAGTGGATAATACGGTTTTATTAGACACTACAGCACGTCCATCTATATCAAAATCATCCGGGCTAAGTTTAGCATTTAATGTAGGACTAATCACACCTGTTTCTAAATGCACATTAACACCAAGGTTTCGCTCACCCTTCGTATATCCATTGTAGACTATTTTCTTCACAAATTGATTTTCTGCTAATCCTGGAATCTCGGCATTAGCTTGTTCTTTCAAAGCCTCTACGGAGCTACGCAATGTAACAGAAGAGCCAGGGTCAGCATGATTAATTACAATTTCACCTTTACCGTTTTCTGCAGCAGGTGCACCTTTTTCATAATCAATAGCTGTATGACCAGCATAATTATTAATCGTAATAGGCCGTGCATCTACGGCTTGGATAATGCCGCGGCTACCTTCTGTGGCACCACCTATAAGATGCTCTACCTTACTACCTGTATAGAGATAATTTGCAGTATCTGGTCGGCCTTGTGTAGGGTATTCACGTTCAGCTCCTAACCATTCATTACGCCATGTAGCACCATTTTGTAAATATAATCTCAAACCGCCATGATGAGGATTATTGTTGCTTTCATCAAATTCATTAAGTACACCACCCACTAATTTAGAATTTGGTGTCGTTAATCCCAATGAAATTTCTGATCCATGATTATGTGGATTTTTATCAATACCATAGTTTTTATTGATAAAGCCAATATTGCCATACATATTGACGTCCTTAGCACCTGGTTTCAATCCATCCATGCCAGTATTCACATAGACAAATCCTTCTTCTGAAAGTGCAGAATATGTATCAGATGTCGTTAAAGGATGTGTCTTTACATCTGCCCCACCTAGAATCCGAATGTATCCATCCTTATTAGCTTGCAAACCTACGCCAATGGCATCTACGTTGGCATTACCTTGTACGGTAATACGGGTATCATCATTATCACCATCATTTGTAACCCCACCATAACCAGCATATATACCACTCATATAATAGTGTGCTAAGTCTGGTCTGCGCTTCTCTCCACTTTCCGCAGGTGCTGGATTTGCAACCGTTACATTTACATTTTTATCTATGGCAACCTGAGATCCATCAAGAGCATAAATACCGGTAACGTTATTATGGTATTTATTTCCATTTACACCAAGACCAGATACATTGACGGTCAAATCATCGGTATAGTGTTTATTTTCACCCCACAAATTCAACCCAATGGATTTTCCATCAGTATGGCTTTCAACTGTAGTGGCTGACACCATGACCTCTGCACTAGCACCGGTAATAATTAAAGCAGCAATAACAGCAAGGTTTATCGTTCTTCTCATCTCATAACCTCCTCAAACTACACACAATAAATTTGTATATATCTATTGTATCTACATCGGGGGTATATGTGTCAATTTTTGTACATATGACGTTTTCTTTTATGTATATTCCTATACGCAATGTATCGATATGAATTTAACTAAGAAACTCTATAAAAAGTAAGTTATATGCTATAATAAATATATTAGTTATTACACTACATTTTATAATTATATAGGAGGCTAATATGAGCAAAATTCGTATTGGTATCGTAGGCTATGGCAACTTAGGCCGTGGCGTAGAAGCATCTGTTAAATTGCAACCAGATATGGAACTCGTAGGCGTATTTTCTCGTCGTAAAGGTTTAGAAACAGTTTCTGGTGTTCCTACATACACTATGGAGGATTTACCAAACTTCAAAGGTAAAATCGATGTTATGGTTCTTTGCGGCGGTTCCGCAACAGACCTTATCGAACAAACTCCAATGGTAACAAAATACTTCAACTGTATCGATTCCTTCGATACACATGCACGTATTCCTGAACATTTCGCAAACGTAGACAAAGTTGCTAAAGAAGCTAAAACTGCTACATTGATTTCCTGCGGTTGGGACCCAGGCATGTTCTCTTTACAACGTGTATATGCTGAAAGCATCTTGCCTCAAGGCAAATCTTATACATTCTGGGGTCGTGGCGTTTCTCAAGGTCACTCCGATGCTATCCGTCGTATCGATGGCGTTCTTGACGCTCGTCAATACACTGTTCCTAAAGAACAATACCTTGAAGCAATCCGTAATGGTGAAACTCCAGACGTTGATGGCTACAAAGGTCACCTTCGTGAGTGCTATGTAGTAGCGGCTCCTGATGCTGATAAAGCTAAAATTGAAAACGAAATCAAAACTATGGAAAACTACTTCGTAGGTTATGAAACTGTAGTAAACTTTATTCCCCAAGAAGAACTTGATCGCAACCACAAAGGCATTCCACATGGTGGTTTCGTTCTTCGTTCTGGTGAAAGCACAGACGGCACTCGTCATGTTGTTGAATACTCTTTGAAACTTGATTCTAACCCTGAATTCACAGGCTCTGCACTTGTTGCATACGCTCGTGGTATCTACCGTCTTGCTAAACATGGCGGCACAGGTTGCTACACAGTATTCGATATTCCACCAGCTTGGATTTCTACACATTCTGCTGAAGAATTAAGAGCTCACTCTCTATAATTCTATACGCACCTTAAGAGGATAACTCCGGTTATCCTCTTTTTACATTAACAATATCGTATGACGACACACAAAAAGGACCGCCTTAAGACGGTCCTTTTTTCGTATTAAAATCTATCTATTAATACCAACGTGTCAATGGCAATTCATTGTTAACACCTTTTGTCATAAGGATTTGGTGTAAATCCATATTGCCAATATAGAAACCTGCTGCACAACCACAGAGGTATAAGTCCCACATGCGAACGAATTCAGTACCGCGAGCTTTTTCTACTTGGTCGCGTACACCTTGGAAATTATTGTACCAATGCATCAATGTTTTATAGTAGTGCAAGCGCAAGCTTTCAACATCGATAACATTAAAATCATAGTCATAGGCAATGGAAACCATTTCACGAAGAGATGGTAAGCATCCACCTGGGAAGATATATTTACGAATCCATGCGCTAGATTCTTTTTCTGATGGATCACTGATGTAATGGAGTAAGAATAGACCACCATCATTTAACATAGTGGATGCATCTTCCATATACAATGGGAAATTAGGACGACCTACGTGTTCCAACATACCAACGCTGACGATACGGTCGAATGTACGACCAGATGCAGCTACATCACGATAATCGATGAGTTCGATTTCAACTTGACCTTCAAGACCGAATTCTTTAATCCGTTCTTGGCCTTTCTTCCATTGTTCTTCAGACAATGTACAACCATAGCCTTTAACGCCGTACTTACGGGCTGCTTCGATTAAAAGGAATCCCCAACCACAACCGATATCGAGTAATGTCATACCTTCTTTTAAATATAGCTTATCAAGAATATGATGAACCTTTTGGTATTGTGCATCTTCTAAGCTATCATCTTCATGTTTAAAGTATGCACAAGAATAGCTCATTGTCTTATCAAGCCACAAGCTATAAAAATCATTACCAAGGTCGTAATGAGAAGATACTTGTTGTTTTTGATCTTTCTTTTTAAGACCTACATTAAAGAGAGAGCTAAGTACCTTTTTATTGATAGAATCCTTATTGACATGACCTAGTACAACACAAAGTGCTTTGAATAAATCGCCCTCTATTTCAATATCCTTACGCATATACGCTTCGCCAAGAGCAAGTTCGGCCGATACCAATACATCCTTCTTAGGTATATCCCTATTTACAATAATCGTAAATTCAGGATTACCTTCACCAATCGTATACTTGTTATCACCAACTTTTACAATAAAGCAATGATCATTGAATCGTTCCAAATAGTGTACTAAAAAACTATCAAATAACTTAGAAAACATACTTAACTTCCTTTCCTAGCAGCGTCATATGACGATTACGTTCAATCAAAATGACACGTCCGTCTGTACACTGACATAGTTATATCTACTCATCAAAATTTTCTATAAAACAAACAATAAGATGAACTTATATTTTTATTATATAATCATATTTACTTATCATAATTTTTTATAAGAAACTTCAACTTTCTCTCTAATATTATAGCACTTCTTGATAAATAATCTAGACCAATTCTATAGAAATGTATATATCTGTTAGAATATGATATAATATGTGTTTGATAAGGCTTTTATAAGGAACAATATTTCTAGTGAAAGCTTTCACAATGAACGAAATGACTGAATTAATAAAAGGTGGTACCATGAGCACAAATTTAGAAGTAGGCATTGTAGGCCTTCCAAATGTTGGTAAAAGTACATTATTCAACGCTATCACAAAGGCTGGCGCTGAGGCTGCCAACTATCCATTCTGTACAATTGAGCCAAACGTAGGTGTCGTTGACGTTCCGGATAACCGTTTAGCGGTATTGGCTGAAATGTTCGGCTCCAAACGCATCCTTCCTGCTGCTATGCGATTTGTAGATATTGCAGGTCTCGTTGAAGGTGCATCTAAAGGCGAAGGTTTAGGTAACAAATTCCTTAGCCACATCCGTCAAGTAGATGCGATTGCTCAAGTTATTCGTTGTTTTGAAGATCCTAATATTACTCACGTTGCTGGTTCTATCGACCCAATCCGCGACATCGAAATCATCAATACTGAACTTTGCCTTGCTGACCTTGAGTCCGTAGAAAAACGCAAACAACGTATTGAAAAAATCGCTAAATCTGGCGATAAAGACGCTCGCGCTGAGTTGCCTTTGCTAGAACGCATTATCGAAGGTTTAGGGGAAGCTAAACCAGTTCGTGCACAAGGTCTAGACGAAGAAGAGTTAGAAATGATTAAAGAGTTGACATTACTAACAGCAAAACCATCTCTTTATGTTGCTAACATTTCTGAAGATGAAGTATCTGATTACTCTGCTAACGAGCACGTAAAACGCGTAGAAGAATATGCAAAAAATGAAGGTGCTGGCATCGTTGTTGTATCCGCTCGTATCGAATCCGAAATTGCTGAGTTATCCGATGAAGAATCCGCTGCATTCCTTGAAGATCTCGGTCTTGAAGAATCTGGCTTAACTAAACTTATCAAAGCAAGTTATGCACTCTTAGGTCTTATCAACTACTTCACCGCTGGCGAAATGGAAGCTCGTGCATGGACAATTGTAAACGGCACAAAAGCACCTCAAGCAGCTGGTAAAATTCACTCTGATATCGAAAAAGGCTTTATCCGTGCCGAAATCGTATCTTTCGACGACTTACAAGCTTGCGGTAGCCAAAATGCGGCTAAAGAAAAAGGCCTTGTACGCCTTGAAGGTAAAGACTACGTTATGAAAGACGGCGACGTAACACATTTCCGTTTCAACGTATAATACAAATTAATAGCAACAAAAAACCAGTAAATCTACCGATTTACTGGTTTTTTTATACTACCTATTACTATCCCTTTTTCCCAAAGAAAAATGAGACTACAGCAACAACAATTACTGCACCTAATACAGATGGAATTAAGGACATCCCTGCTAAGCTAGGGCCCCAGGTGCCAAATATTGCTTGACCTATAGACGAACCAATTAAGCCAGCAACAACTTTAGCGATAATCCCCATTGCACCACCTTTATTAGTGATTTTACCTGCTAGGAACCCGATAAAACCACCAACAATAATCGACCAAAGCATATAATCACTCCTTTATCTCTTGTAAATTGTATTTCAAAAAATATATTAAAATACAATTCATAATTATTATAAATATTTGTATATTTATAATATATCATTAATTCTTAAAAATTAAATGAATTTTTCGCTTAAAAGAACGAAGGGCTATTCAACTACCGTTACAAATTCATCTAAGGTACGACGTGTTTTATTACGATGTGGTTCTTCGTCTCGATAGCCGAAGGCAGCCATTACAGCAATACCAAAGTGTTTTGTATCGAAAAGGCCAAGTTCATCACCTAAAAGTGCTGTCATATCATCTTGATTGAAGCCTTCTAATGGACAAGAATCTAAACCTTCATAAGCAGCCATTGTCATCATGTTCGCCATAACGATATACGCTTGTTTTGAAGACCAGTCAAAGGTAGCCCGTTCAGATTCAAACGTTTTATAGTCACTTGTAGTAAATTGAGCATATTTTTCGCGATATGCTGCATCTATTTCTGCAGGTAATTGCTTAACTGTTTCTTGAATGTAACGTACATAAGGGGAGTCAAACTCTAAGTCCACTTTTTTTCGTGACAAGAATACCACAAAATGACTTGCTTCAAGGCCAGCTTGAATGCCCCAGCCATGCGCTTTCATTTTTTCCCGAATATCTGGATTTTGGATAACTAGCAATTCAAAAGGCTCAAAACCAAGAGATGTAGGTGTCAAACGAGCTGCTTGTAGAATTGCATTCCAGTCATCCTCAGAAATCTTTTTCGTGCTATCAAACTTTTTACATGCATAACGATATGTCATAGCATATTCTAAATCTTTAGGATCCAATTTAGGAGCCGTTAATTTTACATTTTCTATTTCATATTTGCTCATTGAAATTCAACCTTTCATTATATTAATTTCAAAAACTTAACCTAGATACATAACATATGATGCTCATTAGCCAAAATTTTGACCAAATAGAATCATACGTTCTTTTTCCTTATAAAATAAATCAAGACCTAACTTATATAAGCCATTTAAATCACCATCATTTAACAGAGTCATATATTCACCTCTATCAGCTTTGTTAATGATAATAGGCGCTAATTTCTGTTGTAAACAAGCGTGTACAATAAGAGCTCTTCCTGTACGGCCATTACCATCAACAAAAGGATGAATACGTTCAAATTGCAAATGTTGCTCCATAATGGTACGCACCCGCTCTTCATCATTTTGGGATATCTCTAAACGATATTGCAATGTATCACACCAGTTTTTTAAAGCTTCTTGTACTTGATATGGTTTTGTTGGCTCAAAATCAGCACCAATAACCATGTTTGGAACAACCTTAAATTGCCCATTATCATCACGGATATGTGCTAGTAACAATCGTTGTGTGTCTCTTATGATATCTATCGTAATTACTTCTTGATATGATTCCATCAAGAATACTAAATAGTCGCGATAATTAGATACTTCATAGAACTCACGCAAATCCATTTTACGGGGTATCATATTATCTAATATGATACTCTTTGCTTCCCCTTGTGTTAACGTATTCCCCTCGATTGCTGTACTATGATGGGCCATACGGACGACCATATCGTCTATATATTCGCGAGGCAAGGTAAAATCAACCATGTATATCTCCTTATACAATAAGATTTTTATATATTAATTTTACCATATATAGATAAATTTCGATATTAAAAAATCAATTTAATCTTTATAAGCTAAAACTGGTTTCCCTTTTTCATACCAAAATAAGCCTGATTTACTAATCTTATGTTCTTTTAGGATAGTCTGAACTTGTTCTACAGTATTCAAGTCTATTTGAATGGACAAACCACACATATCATTCAATTCTGGCGGTGTAGCCATCAATTGGTGAGGCACTGAAAGTTCCGTTAATATTCTGTCCGCTTTATCCCCAAAATAATAGGATGTAAAAACGACAAGCAACTTTTTATTGTTCAACGCCTCACCCCCAATAATATTGCTTAATCATTTACAACATAGATACGAGTATTATAGTTTAACAAGATTTTCCCCAACGATAGCATCTGTAATCGCATACATGTTTGTAATAGAGCCTACCCCCACTTGATCTTTTAGGCCATAATAGTCGAGACAAATACCACATGCAGCAATTTCAACACCAAGATCAGCTAACTTTTTAATATTGTCTAAATGAACAGAATCGTTGGTTACCATTTTAACGCTACTATTGATGAAATAAATTGTAGATGGCTTCACGTCGGCTTCAACCATGCACACCCAGAAGGTTTTCATCAAATTACGGCCAAGTTCTTCACTACCTTCACCAAGATAATCTTTCGTCATCAAAATGATGCGGTCACTATAATTCATAGGTTTGCAACCAATTTCCGGTGCAGGGTCTACATTCGGCGTAAGTTTAATAAAAAAATCTATACCATCTTGTCCAATTGCCACATCATAGCCACGAGACTTCCCAAATTTCTCTACATTATCGCGACTCACCTCGTTATCTACAATGGTCGTAATAATCGCGTCTGGATTTGCATCGCTTACCTTCTTCGTTTCAATCACAGGTTTTGGACACAAACTGCCACGCACATCTACAGTTAATTCATTTGTACTACTCATTATTTACCTCAATATTATTATATATTTTGTGAAAGCATCAACGCACAACTACTCTATATACTATTAAAATCAAAATTGTAATATATCTTATTTAGTGACGCGTACCGCTAAGCCACTAAAGCTTTCAACGGCACCAACTATAGTGGCACCTTCAACGCCCACATCATGTAAAGCTTTCACCAAATCCGGTCCTTCTGCAGCAGGCACAGAGAATAAAAGACCGCCTGATGTTTGTGGATCAAATAAAATATCCGTCCACACAGAATCTAATATTTTATCTACTTGTACATCTGTAATAGCCTTACGATTGCCATAGGACGCCGCTGGTACAAGGCCCATTCGAGCCGCGTCAATGACGTCATCAAAGAGCGGAATATCATAAATCTTGATATGAATTGTTACATTAGAGGCACTCGCCATTTCTACAGAATGTCCCATAAGGCTAAAGCCCGTCACATCAGTACACGCATGAATTGTAAAATTATGGGCCACCTCAGCAGCCACACGATTCAACGTACTCATGCTAGCAACCGCCTGCGCAGTACCAGTAGGAAATAAATCAGCTTTCAACGCATTATTCATAATACCTGTACCGATGCGTTTTGTTAACACCAATACATCCCCTACTCGAGCGCCTTTATTCTTCCAAATCTCATTAGGATTAACTTGACCTGTGATCGACATGCCAAAAATAGGTTCCTTATTTTCGATGCTGTGACCACCTACAATGGCTGCACCAGATTCAGAAACAATGGACGCAGCCCCATTGAGTACATCCGTCAATACGCCTTGTTCTACTAAGGGAACAGGAAATCCAACGATGTTCATCGCCGTTAGGGGTATCCCTCCCATCGCATATACATCGCTCAATGCATTAGCCGCTGCAATTTTACCGAATAACGTAGGGTCATTGACAACAGGTGTGAAAAAATCCAATGTTTGTACAAGGGCAAGTTGATCAGAAATTTGATATACCCCTGCATCATCAGCACCAGTCATATCAGCTAGAACATGTTCATTTGTAACAGGTGTAACGGCCTTTAAAACACGTTCTAATATATGAGGACCAATCTTACACGCACAGCCTCCACTCGTAACATAATCAGTGAGTCGTACCATAGTCCTACCTCATTCATTTTCAGGCAAGCGCGATACTATCTTCTTCGCGGCCTTTTCAAATTTAGGGCGAGGCATCAACAACTGATGACCACAACCTTTACAAACGATAAGAAAATCTGTACCTATGCGCTTGACCTCCCACTCATCACTGCCACAGGGATGCGATTTTTTCATTTGTACTATATCGCCCACATAATATCTAATAAACGCCATAGCGCCTCCTTATACTTTTTCTATTATATATATATTATTATACTTAAAATATGTTCTCCAATATAGGTAAAAGTACACTTTGACTAATAAGATCTATCGGCTTAATCAGAATTGTTACCAAAAACAAACAATTCTACAAACAATAATGATTTTCCATGTAATTATCATTCTCATTATCAGTAATTCTATTTTTAATAAACCCATTACTTAACAAGCTTTCAAAAACCGCTTATTTACTACATTGATAACATTTATCATTTAGAAAATTTTCGAAATAAATTTTACAAAAACACTTGCATTTCTCATTTAGTATGTTACAATATAGTCAACAATGATTATTCGTTAAGTATACGAATCAAAAATATTGTGGTGTAAATTATAGGCAAGTGCCTCTTTACAACTATAGGTAAGTACTCATTTAAAAGATAAGCAAGTGCTTTTTTTAAATATAGACAAGTGTCTATCTAATCAGTATATAAATAAGTTTTTATTTAACTTAAACTCAAGTGAGTTACCCACCATTGCATTCACAACCAAGTGGTTATGAATATATAACTAAGGTAAAAATTTTGAAATTTGATGTAAGTACAAAGGAGTATTAAAATGGCAGAATTAAAAGGTTCTAACACTGAAAAAAATCTTCAAACAGCATTTGCTGGTGAATCCCAAGCATTCCAAAAATATACATATTATGCAGCAGCAGCTCGTAAAGCTGGCATGAACGAAATCGCTGATTATTTCGAAGAAACAGCTCACAACGAATCTGCACATGCTAAAGTTTGGTTCAAAGCTCTTCATGGTGGCGACATTTCCGCTGACATCGAAGCTAACCTTCGCGATGCAGCAGCTGGTGAAAACTATGAACACACTACAATGTACAAAGATTTCGCTGATGAAGCAGAAAAAGAAGGCTTCACCGCTATCGCTTTCAAAATGCGCGAAGTTGGTAAAATCGAAGCTCGTCATGAAGCTCGTTACCTTGCATTAGCAGCTCGTGTTTCTGGCAACAAAGTGTTCCACAACGACCAACCAGTTGCATGGATTTGCGCTAACTGCGGTTACATTCACGTTGGTGAAGAAGCTCCTAAAGTTTGCCCAGTATGTGCTCACCCACAAGCTTTCTTCCAACGCCACGTTGAATCCATCTAATCTATAAGTTTAGATAAAATAATATTTTAAATACAGATATTTGATACTGCAAGTGCAGTTCTTCCTAACTGTATGTACAGACAACCTCAATATAAAGGCTCTCTGTCAAATGTTGGGGTGTTCACCCTACGAGTCTTGTTTGGCACCAATCATATGTATGGTTGGTGCCATTCTTTTTGCTCAAAAGTAGAATACGTACTCTGAATCTACCAAAGTGGCGAAGCCCATAGCTTATTCGTTTTAATACCTTAATCTTGTTGTTAGTTCCTTCTGTGTATCC
>NZ_PPCZ01000022.1:0-1205 GCF_002959815.1 Veillonella sp. T34266-5 | reverse complement strand
GTGCATAACCACTGCCGGGTTCCCCCATTCGGAAATCTACGGGTCAAAGGTTGCTTGCACCTCTCCGTAGCTTATCGCAGCTTACCGCGTCCTTCATCGGCTGATATCGCCAAGGCATCCGCCGTACGCCCTTAAAATCTTTACTTATTTTGCGCCATAATTTGCGACTATCTTCGTTGTACTGCATTCAGCTCATCTTGCGTATACAAATACGCGGCGATTTCGCTTCATTGGTACGCCTCGATATTCATCAAATTCTGACGAAAATCAATTTGATTTTTAGACATGCATTAGATACATTGTCGTTTTTTGTAGCCGTACATTTTCATGTACGTCACCAATAAGTCAGAGAATTATTTCCTATGTGCTCGGGTCAACCTACTTAGAAATTCTAAGAGATGACCTTACAAATATATAATAATTATCTTCTATGCAGTTTTCAAAGAACAAATCTGCTGATGTATAAATCAGCTTATGTAGTTTAGCACTTAACATCATAGATGTCAAATACTAAATGGTGGAGACGAGGAGATTCGAACTCCTGACCCCCTGCTTGCAAGGCAGGTGCTCTCCCAACTGAGCTACGCCCCCATGATTAAATGGTGGGCCTAGGTGGACTCGAACCACCGACCTCACGCTTATCAGGCGTGCGCTCTAACCAGCTGAGCTATAGGCCCATTTAATATATTGAGAAATTATTATCTTGTAGATAACAGATCTCTCAAAACCGAACAATGTTAGGTGCCAAAGTGTCGACCTAAGTGACATCCAAGCTCTTGGATCGGTGTATGTCTCCCTAGAAAGGAGGTGATCCAGCCGCACCTTCCGATACGGCTACCTTGTTACGACTTCACCCCAATCATCGACTTTACCTTAGACGGCTGGCTCCCGAAGGTTACCCCACCGGCTTTGGGCACTTCCGACTTTCGTGGTGTGACGGGCGGTGTGTACAAGGCCCGGGAACGTATTCACCGCAGTATGCTGACCTGCGATTACTAGCGATTCCGACTTCACGTAGGCGAGTTGCAGCCTACGATCCGAACTGAGAGAGTGTTTCTCGGGTTTGCTCCACCTCGCGGTTTCGCTTCCGTCTATTAACTCCCATTGTAGTACGTGTGTAGCCCAGGTCATAAGGGGCATGATGATTTGACGTCATCCCCGCCTTCCTCCGCATTGTCTGCGGCAGTCTCTCATGAGTTCCCACC
>NZ_PPCZ01000021.1:0-81216 GCF_002959815.1 Veillonella sp. T34266-5 | reverse complement strand
GGATACACAGAAGGAACTAACAACAAGATTAAGGTATTAAAACGAATAAGCTATGGGCTTCGCCACTTTGGTAGATTTAGAGTACGTATTCTACTTTTGAGCAAAAAGAATGGCACCAACCATACATATGATTGGTGCCAAACAAGACTCGTAGGGTGAACACCCCAACATTTGACAGAGAGCCATTAAATACAACATTCACATAAAACAAAGCACCTATACAATTGCATAGGTGCTTTATCAAATTAATATAACTTATTTTCGTTTAAATCTTAGCGCGTTTTAAGCGAAGGGAATTACTTACCACCGTAACGGAACTAAATGCCATCGCAGTACCTGCAATCATAGGATTCAAAGCGCCTACCGCAGCCAAAGGAATACCGATACAGTTAAAGATCAATGCCCAGAATAGATTTTGTTTAATATTGGTCATCGTCTTGCGGCTAAGACGTACAGCTTGTACCAATGTATGCAAGTCATTGCGTACAAGAACGATATCTGCTGCTTCTACGGCGATATCTGTACCACTGCCGATAGCAAAGCCGATATCTGCAGTTACAAGAGCTGGTGCATCGTTGATACCATCGCCAACCATACCAACTACAAGGCCTTTATCTTGCAATTCTTTTACCTTGCTAGCTTTATCTTGAGGCAATACTTCTGCAATAACATGGGTAATACCCGCTTGTTTAGCAATGTATTGGGCGGTACGTCGATTATCACCAGTGAGCATCCATACATCAATGCCTTGAGAACGTAATTCCTTAACCACATCAATTGTTTCAGGACGCAATTCGTCTTCTACAGCCCATAATGCACTGATAACACCATCTACAGCGAGAACAGAGACAGATGCACCTTGTTCTTCAAAATGTTGAATATCATCTTGCACCTTAGACAAATCATAGCCAAGTTCACTCATCCAACGGCTATGACCAAGTTGTACAGACACACCTTGATAAGCGCCTTGTAAGCCTTTACCCGGTACATCACCAAAGCTTTCAAGTTCAACAGCCTTACCCTTGTAGCCATGATCTTCACCATAGTACACCATAGCCTTTGCGATTGGATGCGATGTGCCACCTTCAAGGGCCATCATGATGGACATATTCGTACTTTCATCACCGCTATAGTTTTTGAATGCCGTTACATCGAGCACGCCTTGTGTAAGGGTACCTGTTTTATCCATAACGATAGCATCGAGCTTACCAGCTTTTTCAAGGTATTCCGCACTCTTGATGAGGACGCCATGTTCTGCCCCTAAGCCAGAACCAACCATGATGGATGTCGGCGTTGCAAGGCCAAGCGCACATGGACAAGCGATTACTAGAACAGCAGTCGCATTAATAAGGGCTACATTGATAGAATCGCCTACAATAAAGTACCACACGAGACCAGTTAGTACAGCAAGGCCAATAACAGTTGGTACAAAGTATTGAGCCACAATATCCGCAATACGTTGAATGCTTGCTTTAGATGTTTGAGCTTCCTCTACGACCTTGATGATTTGAGATAACATCGTGTCGCTACCAATGCGCTTTGCTTCCATTGTGAAAGCACCACTTAAATTGATAGTCGCCCCAATAACCTCAGAGCCCACTTGTTTTTCTACAGGTAAGCTTTCACCTGTAAGCATAGCTTCATCAACGGTAGAGTAACCTTCTGTAATAGTACCGTCTACAGGAATCTTTTCACCGGCGCGCACTTGTAAAACATCGCCAGCTACCACCTTAGAGGTAGGAATATCTACAAATTCACCATCGCGCAATACATGAGCCGTTGCCGGTTGTAAAGCAATTAGTTTTTGAAGCGCTTCAGACGTACGCCCCTTGGCTACCTCTTCTAACAATTTACCTAGAAGAATAAATGTGATAAGCCATGCAGAGGTTTCAAAGTAAATACCATGAGGACCAAGTTCTGGATGGAACTGCCAGTTATAAATACTAAATAAATATGCTACAGTCGTACCCATAACAACAAGGACATCCATCGTAAGAGCCCCATTCTTTACGGCACTCCATGCACTCTTATAGAACATGAGACCCGGGCCAAATTGAGCGATAGTGGCTAATACAAATTCAACCCAAACCGGCAACGCTTGAATACCAAAACGATGCAAGGTCATGTTAATCATCATTGGTACAGCCATACAAGCCGCAATAATGAGGCGTGTAATATGTGGTTTTAAATTAACCTTTTCTATTTCTTGTTTCGTTTCATCCGCTTCTGTAGCACCAAAACCGATATTCGTTATGGCATCGATAATTTGTTGTGGTTCTACGGTAGCGCCATCCTTAAACTCTACACTCCCCTTACGGGTTAGTAGGTTAACCTTTACAGAAGCTACGCCATCCACCTTGGATACGACGTTTTCAACGCGTTTTACACAGGCTGCACAGTGCATGCCCGTAATGTCAAACTCTTGTTTTTTTGTACTCATATATAACTTCCTTCGATACAATTCAAATCATATATTCATAAAATATGATAAACACAGTATATTTGTAATATTTATCACATGAACAAATACTCATGTTTCTACTATTTATAATAACATAGATTCTCAATTCGTCAATATCCTACTAAAACTAGAGGGTTATTCCTTTTCTGTAAGGGAATTAATAATTGCGATTGTAGCGATATATATTGTGTAAATAAATATATCTATTATTAAACATTATCGCTCATAATCTATACATTACCTTTATAAATAGCTTATAATAAAGTGATGATGATGAATAAATACTATAGTGGTAGAAATAAGAATGGAGGTGAGGAAATGCCAGATACAACTAGCCCTACCGTGGAATTCATATCCATTGCCAAAGAATTTCGTCATGAATATGTAGTGGAGAAATCCAGATTTATCACTACCGTATATCCATGTAGTACCGAAGAGGATGCACAATCTTTTATCGCCCGTATCAACAAAGAGTTTTGGGATGCTCGGCATAATTGTACGGCCTTTGCATTAGGACCAAAGCAAGAGCAACAACGCTCGTCCGATAATGGTGAACCATCGGGTACTGCGGGTAAGCCTATGCTAGAAGTCTTGAAAAAAACAGGTATTACAAATGTAGCCGTTGTGGTAACGCGCTACTTTGGCGGTATAAAACTAGGGGCTGGTGGATTAATCCGAGCATACTCCCACTCCGTTGCTGAAACATTGCGTCTTGCGCCAAAGGAATTGCATACCACAAGAACTCAATTACAAGCGATTATTGACTATGCACTATATGGCACAATAGAACGCTATCTACAGGATGCACAACTACATTATGAGGCTACCTTTGGAGAGAAGGTAGATCTTACTATTTTAGTGCCACCTACCGATATAGAACACATACAAAAAGAGCTCCAAGACATGAGTCATGGAGCTGCTACTTGTAATGTATTAGATTCTATCGAAGTGGTACTGCCACTAGCTTAAGTATCCTATCAATTCGTATGGTACCTAATTATTTGTCATTATGAACTAAACCAATAAGACCTTGATTCATTTCATGACGTTTTTCAGTTGTCAATGGATATGGCCATACGCGTTCTAATTGTTTTTTACGACTAACACCAGCATTATGTGCTGTCATTAATCTACGTGCTTCCCAATTACGAATTGCTTTACTTAATGTTCTTTTTACTACGCCCATAGTAGTACTCACTTTCCTAGTCACTGCAACTATATCAAAAATATTGATGAGATTATTAAAACAACTTTTTATGTGCTTTATTTCTCTTAATGTGTATAGTATATATGACATTTCTTAAAAGGTAAAATAACTATTCCTTTATTAGTTATAAATTTTAATTATCATGATTTGTGTATAAAAGGGGGATTTTATGGACACATCGTATTATCACAATTTTATAACCCTTGTTCAAACAGGAAACATGACACAAGCTGCTGAAATTCTCCACATTACACAACCGGCTTTGAGTAAGCAGTTAAAATATTTAGAGGCAGAATTTGGCGCTCAGCTCATCAATATTAAACGAGGTCAACGAGGTTCCAATTTACAACTTACCGATGCAGGTAAAATTTTTTATGAAAAAGCACAGCAATTATGTTCTATTGAGGAATCTACGTATAATGCAGTACAACAGCTAAACTCGCGTATCGAAGGTACGCTGCGCATCGCTACCTCCGCATCCCGTTCCACCCCCATCGTACAACAATATTTGCCGGCATTTTCCATGAAATATCCATCTGTACACTTTGAGATTTACGAAGGGCTCATGACCAATGTCGTAAAACAGCTCATCAGTGGCAGTGCAGAAATTGGAATTGCTAATATCCAAATGGTAGACACTGATAAATTTGATATTCTCTTAACCCAAGAGGAACATCTATACGCATTATTTAGACGCGATGTGTTCTGGACTGATCGCGAACACGATACAATCACCTGGGATGATATCAGACAATGCCCTCTCTCCTTATCTGGTGGGTCCGTAAGAATGATTATGCAATCATCCTTAACAGATATGGAACATCTAAATGTGAGCGCTATTACGACTACAAAAACATCGGCTATTGAATGGGCATCATCTGGGCGTACGGTGGCACTGGTCCCAATGGATACTAAAGAAATGGTAAACCACCGCAAAATGTCACGCATTAAATTGCCTGAATTTTCCGGTGACTATAAGAAAGCATTCATCACCTTAAAAGGTCATGCCCTTTCACCAGTGGCACAACAATTTATAGATTTCTATAAGGCCTACGTATAATACATTTACCAATATTGATGCGAAATAATTACATATATGCGAAAAAGCAGGAAACTGGCATTGCCAATTCCTGCTTTTTTGTTGCTACGCGACTATTATTGATGTACAGCACCAACAATGTCAGTAATGCTATTGAGATTATATTGTTCTACAAAATCGCCCATTTCACGAGCAATACGAGAAATCGCGGTTGGATCAACCATCGTAGCGGTACCAACTTGTACGGCCTGGGCACCGGCCATCATAAATTCGATAGCATCTGTACCACTCATGATACCACCAAGGCCAATAATAGGAATAGTAACCCCTTTATAGACTTGGTGAACCATGCGAAGCGCCACAGGTTTTACTGCTGGACCAGATAGACCGCCATAAATATTACCTAACAATGGTTTGCGACGGTGAATATCAATAGCCATTCCTAACAATGTATTAATGAGGCTGACCCCATTACCACCACCTGCTTCTACAGCCTTTGCAATTTCCACGATATCTGTTACATTTGGTGAAAGTTTTACAATAACCGGCTTATCGGTTACTTTACGAACCGCTTTAGTTACTTGTTCAACAACCTTTGGGTCTACGCCAAATGCCATACCTTCACTCTCTACATTTGGACATGATACATTGACTTCAAGGCCTGCAATACCATCCACAGATAGTGTTTCTGCCATCCAAGCAAATTCCTCTACTGTACCAGCAGACATATTAGCTAGTAGCGGTACATCATATTTCTTAAGTTCTGGCAAAATATCCGTAACAAAATGTTCTGCTCCAGGATTTTCAAGGCCAATGCAGTTCAATACACCAGATGGAGTTTCTGCAATACGCGGGCCCGGATTACCATGACGACCTTTAGGCGTTAATCCTTTTACAGAGATAGCCCCCACCTCATTACTAAGGTCTAGATAACCAGCGTATTCAGGACCATTTCCAAAGGTACCAGATGCAGCGATAATAGGATTTTTCATCTTAATACCGCAATAATCGATGGCGAGGTTTGGGTTTGGTGTAACGGTGTTATTTAAATCGCGTTCACTCATTAAAAGAACACCTCCTCTGCTGGGAATACAGGACCATCTTTACAAACCTTATAGCGCTTACCACCTAGGCCATCACAAGCACAGCCTAAACAACCACCTGTACCACAGCCCATCCGTTCTTCTAAGGACACTTGGCAAGGTACATTGAGCTCTTTAGCCACTTGAGCCACACCTTTCATCATCGGCATTGGACCACAAGTCATAACGGAAGTGAATGTATTAGAATTAATTAGTTCAGGCATAATAGCTGTTGGGAACCCCTTTGTTCCTACACTACCATCATCTGTTGTGATATGAACCTGTACAGTTGTATCCTTGAACAAATCAGCCCAGAAGGTTTCGCTTTCATTTCTAAAGCCTAAGATAACGTGTGCAGACTCGCCATCTTGTAAATGGGACGCAATACAAAGCATCGGTGCAATACCAACGCCACCGCCAACGAGAAGCATATTCTCAGATGTTACAAATGGTTCGCCCAACGGGCCTAAACAATCTAATGTATCACCAGGCACGAGGCGAGTCATAATATCCGTCCCCTTACCTACGACACGGTACAAAAGGGTAATCGTACCCTTTTGTACATCAAATCCAGCATAGCTAATAGGGCGACGCAATAATGGCGCCGTAGAGTCCGCTACGCGAACATTACAAAACTGCCCTACCTTTGCTTCTGCTGCTTGTTTTGGTGCGTGAATATCCATAATCCACACATCAGAGCCTATTTGCTCATTGCGAACGACTTCGCCCTGTTCTACATAGCCACTCATGGTATTACTCCAATTCAAAATCTTGTAATGCTTCTACATTGTAGTTAGCGTCGTCTTTACGGTTTGCTACAACGCGTAATACTTCACGAGCTGTATCAAGACTTGTTAAGCATGGTGTACCCATTTCTACAGCGAGACGGCGCAATTGGAAACCTTCACGTTCAGGCCGTTTACCAGCTGTCAATGTATTAAGTACAAGATCCACCTTATCTTGGCGAATGTGGTCAGCACAGTTGTCTTCGCCTTCATGGATTTTATTAACGACCTTGCAATTAACACCATGTTCGATGAAGTATTTGCCTGTACCACCAGTCGCTTCGATGTGATAGCCAAGGTCGATGAAACCTTTTGCAAGTTCACAAGCTTCTGCTTTGTCGCGATCTGCTACGGTCATAAGAATTGTACCATCTTCTGGAATACGCATGTTGGCACCATTGATAGCTTTAAACAATGCTTCAGAATAGGTACGACCAATCCCCATAACTTCACCAGTAGATTTCATTTCAGGTCCAAGAGCGATTTCTACAAGGCCCATTTTGGAGAAGGAGAATACAGGTGCTTTTACAGCTACATATGGTTTGTTAGGTACAAGACCAAGTGGCAAGCCTAATTCTTTTAAGCTTTCACCAAGGGCAATTCGTGTTGCACATTCTACCATATTAATACCTGTAACCTTAGAAATAAATGGTACAGTGCGGCTAGAACGAGGGTTAACTTCAATTACATTAAGTTCGCCATCAGCCACGATATATTGAATATTAAGAACGCCCTTAACATTAAGACCAATTGCGATACGACGTGTATAATCTACGATTTGATCGATAATTTCTTGGCTCAAATGTTGTGCTGGATAAACGGCCATGGAGTCACCAGAGTGAACACCGGCGCGTTCGATTTGTTCCATAATACCAGGAATACATACGTCGGTACCGTCGGAAATAGCATCAACCTCTACTTCCATACCAACCATGTAACGGTCGATAAGAACTGGATGTTCTTTAGACGCTACTACGGCTTCCTTCATGTATAGGTCAAGTTCTTTATCGTTGTATACGATTTCCATAGCACGACCGCCCAATACATAAGAAGGACGAACGATCAATGGATATTTTAAGTTCTTAGCTGCTTCTTGTGCTTCTTCATCAGATGTAACAAGAGCACCTACTGGACGAGGAATACCAAGTTTTGCCAACAATTCGTCAAAACGTTCACGGTCTTCTGCCATATCGATACTATCTACAGATGTACCGAGGATTTTTACACCGCGTTTAGCCAATGGGCCCGCCAAGTTGATAGCTGTTTGACCACCAAATTGAGCGATAACGCCAGCTGGTTGTTCTTTATCGATGATTTCCATAACATCGTCCACTGTTAATGGTTCGAAGTATAGGGAATCGGAAATATCAAAGTCTGTAGATACTGTTTCCGGGTTATTGTTGATCATAATAGATTGGTAACCCGCTTTGCGAAGAGCCCAAGAGGAATGTACGGAGCAGTAATCGAATTCAACGCCTTGACCGATACGGATAGGACCAGAACCAAGTACGACAACGGATTTTTCACCCAATGGTTTAACTTCGTCTTCTTGTGCGTATGCACTGTAGTAGTACGGTGTTTTGGATTCGAATTCTGCAGCACATGTATCTACATATTTATAAGTTGGAAGAATATTCCATTCTTTGCGTTTCGCTTTTACTTCTTCTGCAGTTGTATTCGCATAGCGTGCGATAACAGTATCAGGGAAGGAATAGCGTTTAGCTAACCGCAACACATCTTGAGTCAAACCATGTTCAGTTAACGCTTTTTCTACATTGACGATATTCTTGATTTTTTCAATGAAGAATGTATCGATTTTAGTAATGTAATGGATTTTTTCTACGCTAATCCCCTTGCGAAGTGCTTCAGCCACAACGTAGATACGTTCATCATCTACTAAATGTAAACGTTCAATCAATTGTTCCATGGACTCATGAGCGATTTTCTTAAGCTCAATGTGGTCTAAACCGATTTCCAAGGAGCGAATAGCTTTCAATAAAGAACCTTCCAAGGTACGGTCAATAGCCATAACTTCGCCAGTCGCCTTCATTTGAGTGCCCAATGTGCGGTCTGCCAAATTGAATTTTTCAAATGGCCAACGAGGGAACTTAGTTACTACATAGTCAAGTGTTGGTTCGAAGCATGCTTTTGTTTCGCCTGTTACTGCATTAGTAATTTGATCCAATGTCATGCCTACTGCAATTTTTGCAGCTACCTTCGCGATTGGATAACCAGTTGCTTTAGACGCCAACGCGGAGGAACGGGATACACGAGGGTTTACTTCGATAACGATATATTCGTTGCTATCTGGATTCAATGCGTATTGTACGTTACAACCACCTTCAATTTTCAAATAGCGAATGATATCTACAGATGCAGTACGAAGCATTTGATATTGAATATCGTTCAATGTTTGGCTTGGTGCCACAACGATGGAGTCACCAGTATGTACGCCTACAGGGTCGATATTTTCCATATTACATACGATGATACAGTTGTCTGCACTATCGCGCATTACTTCGTATTCGATTTCTTTCCAACCTGCAACGGAACGTTCCGCCAAGATTTGGTGAATTGGTGAAAGTTTCAAACCACGGCGTGTGATTTCATACATTTCATCTTCATTGTGAGCGATACCGCCACCAGTACCACCCAATGTGTATGCAGGACGGATGATGATAGGATAACCGATACGATTTGCAAAGGCTACAGCTTCTTCAAGGTCATTAAAGATGTCAGATTCAGGAACTGGTTGATTGATTTCCTTCATCGCTTCCTTGAATAATTCGCGATCTTCTGCATGTTTAATAGCTTCTAATGTCGTACCAAGTAATTTAACGCCATACTCTTCGAGTACGCCTGCTTCTGATAATTGAACGGCCATATTTAGACCTACTTGGCCACCCAATGTTGCCAATAAGCCCCAAGGGCGTTCTTTTTTAATAACTTCCGTTACGAATTCAAGGCTAATAGGTTCTACATATACGCGGTCTGCAATATCTGTATCTGTCATGATTGTTGCAGGGTTAGAGTTAACCAATACTACCTTGTAGCCTTCTTCACGAAGGGAACGGCACGCTTGTGTACCAGCATAGTCGAATTCTGCTGCTTGGCCGATAATAATTGGACCAGAACCAATTACGAGTACTTTTTTTGCTTCTGTGGTCATATTATTTTCCCTTTCTCATCATATCTTCAAATTCATCAAACAAATATAGGTTATCAGTAGGTCCAGGAGACGCTTCTGGATGGTATTGTACGGAGAAGATTGGCAATTCTTTATGGCGCATACCTTCAACAGTACCATCGTTCACACTGCGATGTGTGATTTCAATATAATCAGGCAAAGAAGTATCATCTACGGCAAAGCCATGATTTTGAGATGTAATATATACACGGCCTGTACGAAGATCTTGTACCGGGTGATTAGAACCACGGTGACCAAATTTTAGTTTGAATGTAGTGCCGCCGTATGCTTGTGCTAATACTTGGTGACCCATGCAGATACCAAAGATTGGTTTCTTACCAAACATTTTCTTCACTTCTTCTACTGCATAACCTAAATCTTGAGGATCTCCAGGACCATTGGACAAGAAAATACCATCAGGATTAACAGCGAGTACATCTTCTGCTTTAGAATCTGCTGGGAATACAGTTAAACGGCAACCAGCAACCTCTAAGGAGCGAAGGATGTTTTCTTTTACACCATAATCCATTACAGCCACATGGAATTCTGCATTTTTATCACCGCGCATGCCTTGCCATTTTGTAGTGACACGCATAACTTGGTCTGTAGGCAAATCTTGTTTAAATAATTTTTGAATATCTTCCATCGGATAATCAGCACGTACAAGTACGCCTTTCATAACACCATGGTTACGAATAGTACGAGTAATAGCACGCGTATCTACATCATAGAGGCAAGGAATGCCATGTAGACGTAAATATTCGCTGAACAAACCTTCATTTTGCCAATTGGATGGGAAATCACATAGTTCACCTACGATAAAGCCTTTACAGTATGGTTTAGGACCTTGTGTAATAGCATTCAATGTACCATAGTTACCAACGAGTGGATATGTTAATGTAATAATTTGATCCGCATAGGATGGGTCAGTCAAAATTTCTTGATATCCAGTCATGCCCGTGTTAAACACAACCTCGCCCACTGTAGGAGCGCCGCCTAATAGGGAACCTTCAAATACGGAACCATCTTCCAGAACTAATTTGCCTTTCATTATAGGACCACGCCCTCCTTCATAACGATGTTACCGTCTACAACGGTAAGTTTTGCTTTACCAGTAACAGTCATGCCATCGAATGGACTGACTTTACCTTTTGTATAAAATTTATTTCTATCTACAGTCCATTGTTCTGTAGTAGAGAACACTGTAATATCTGCTGGTTTACCAACTTCTAACACACCTGCATCTAGATGCATTAACTCAGCTGGACGCGTACTCATGTAGTACACCACTTGGTCGATGCTAAGTTTATCAGGGCCATAGGCATTAGTAATAACGCCGGCCAAGGATGTTTCAAGACCACTAAATCCGTTTGGAGCACAGCAGAATTCATGGTCTTTTTCTTCAAATGCATGTGGTGCATGGTCTGTAATGATAGCATCGATAGTGCCATCTTTCAAACCTTCTAGCAATGCTTGACGATGATCTTCGGAGCGAATTGGCGGTGCCATTTTGAAAGCTGGATTATATTCGCGTAAATATTCATCCGTAAAGGATAAATGTTGGCTCGTTACTTCACAAGTTACATTAACCCCTTTAGCCTTTGCACGACGTACCATATCGACCGTATTTTTACTACTTACGTGAGCGATATGGATATGACCGCCTGTCATTTCCGCTAATAAGATATCGCGAGCTACAGCCAAATCTTCAGCTACTGCAGGACGACCGATAACGCCCATTTCATAAGATACGAAACCTTCATGCATGTGGCCATTTTTAGTCAAACTAATATCTTCTGCATGGTCGATAACCATTTTGTTGAACATGGAAGAATATTCCAATGCACGGCGCATGAAAGCAGCGCTTTCTACATAGTGACCATCATCAGAATACGCCACAACACCTGCTTCAGCCATATCGCCTAATTCAGCAAGTTCTTTACCTTCTAGATTCTTGGATACAGCACCGATAAATTCTACTTTTACTACGCCTGTAAGTTCAGCTTGTTTTTTTAAACCTCTTACAAGAGCTGCATTATCTACTACTGGTGTTGTATTCGCCATAGTCACGACGCGTGTAAAACCACCAGCCGCTGCTGCTTGTGTACCAGAATGAAAATCTTCTTTTGCTTCTTGGCCTGGTTCGCGCAAATGTGTATGAATATCGATAAGACCCGGTGCTACGATAAGTCCTGTTGCATCATATACTTCAGCACCATCTGAACTTAAATTTTGACCGATGGCTGCAATTTTACCATCTTTCACGAGAACGTCTGCTACTTCATGTTGTTGTTTTGCCGGATTGACTACCGTACCATTTTTAATAAGCAAGCTCACTACCGTCACCTCCATGAATTGTTAAGTACAATACAGCCATACGAACGGATACACCATTGCGTACTTGTTCTTGAATTACGGATTGATCCCAGTAGGCTACATCTGGGGAAATTTCAAGGCCACGGTTCATTGGGCCTGGATGCATAACCATAACATCATCTTTTGCTAGGCTTAATACATCTTTATTGATACCAAAGATACGCGCATATTCGCGATTTGTTGGATATAGAGCGGAGTGAATGCGTTCTAATTGAATACGAAGTACATTGACAACATCTGCATCTTTTACAGCTTCACGCACATCGTGATGAATGGTAACACCCATTTTTTCAAGCTCAGGATAGAGCATAGTACGAGGACCTGCCAAGTGAACATCAGCCCCCATTTTAGTAAGACCGTAAACATCGGAGCGAGCTACACGGCTATGCATAATATCGCCTACAATAACAACTTTTTTACCTTCTAATGAACCTTTGCGTTCAATGATGGAGAACATATCGAGCAATGCTTGTGTTGGATGTTCATGGGCACCATCGCCAGCATTGATAATGATAGGATCAACGGCTTTTGTTGCATAGAGAGGAGCCCCTTCTGCACTACTGCGCATTACGATAGCATCCGTCCCCATATAGGACAATGTTAATAATGTATCGCGAAAGCTTTCACCCTTACCCATAGAGGAACCACTTGGTGTAATATTGATTACATCTGCCCCTAAATATTTACCTGCTAGTTCAAAAGAACTACGCGTACGTGTACTAGGTTCCATGAATAGATTGATAATCGCCTTACCTTTCAAGTAAGGAATTTTTTTGTCATCAGACAAAACAACCTTCTTCATCTTTTTCGCTACATCGAGAATCAATTTAATCTCTTCTGGTGTAGCATGTTGTAACCCTAACAAATGTTTGCCATGCAAGCTCACTTGTCCCATGATTGCCTCCTAACCGTATAACAAAAAAGACCTCTTGCCCCAGGGCAAAAGGTCGAATAGTTTGCACAAAGAAGCCCTTTAGGGCGCTTCAACTATATGTCCTTTTTTAGCCTCTCTGGACCAATTTAAAAGGGATTTTGTAATGCTACAGTATCTCGTACTGTATATTGCACTTATCTCTATCCATTGTACTGAAATTACCTGTGAAAGTCAATGTAATTCCCATGAAGAAACACAAATCGGATGCCTTAACAGGCATCCGATTTAATATGTAAATCCACCAATTCGTTTACTGTTGTTTTCTGGTCAACTGATCAATAGATACTGCATTTTGTGTAGTATCTTCATCTTGGTCGACAGATGTATTAACATCATTTAGCTCAGCAAAGCTACGACGTTTACCACCTTGTGCTGCAATACGCGCTGCTTCACGTTCTTCTGCCAATTTTTGACGTGCAATTTCTGCGTTTCGCTTAGCGATGATTTGTCGTTGTGCAGCTAAGCGGATTTCTTCAGCCCGTTGAGCTGCTTTTTTCTGAGCTTCCCGTTGAATATCAGCACGACGGCGTGCCTCTTTGGCTTGTTCTTGAGCAATTTCGTATTCACGGTACCGTTTTTCTGCCAATTGGCGAGCTTCTTCGGCTTTTCTAGCCGCTTCTGCTTGTTCCTTCGCAATCCGTTCACGCTCTGCTTTACGTGCCGCTTCTGCAGCGCGATTTTCTTCGCGGATGCGGGCTTCCTCAGCTTGTCGAGCGGCTTCCGCAATACGTTCTGCTTCCGCAATTCTTGCAGCCTCTGCCTTACGAGCCTCTTCGGCACGGCGTGCTTCTTCGGCTTTACGCGCTTCTTCGGCCCGTTTTGCTTCCTCTGCAATACGACGTTCTTCGGCTTTACGCGCTTCTTCTTGAGCTTTTGCAATAGCTGCTAGGCGCTCTTCCTCAGCTTTACGAGCAGCTTCTTGTCGAGCCATTTCGGCCTTGCGCAATGCTTCCTGACGAGCTTCTTCGGCTTTTCTAGCCTCTTCAGCGCGTTTTGCTTCGGCTGCAATTCGATCAGCCTCTGCTTTGGCTTCTGCAGCCTTGCGTTTTTCCTCGGCCTGACGAGCCGCCTCTTGACGCGCCGCTTCTGCTTTTCTAGCCGCTTCTTGGCGTTCTGCTTCGTTTTTAGCCGCTTGTTCTGCCGCTTTGCGTTCTGCCTCTATGCGTGTAGCCTCTGCTCGTTGTTCAGCCAAAATGCGTTCTTCTTCAGCCTTACGCTGCGCTTCTAAACGTTGTGCTTCTAATTTTGCTGCATATTCACGAGCTTTTTTCTCAGCCGCTTCTCGAGCAGCTTGCTCACGTTCTGCTTTTTCACGAGCTGCTTGTTCGGCTGCGATGCGTGCTGCCTCTGCTTTTTGAGCATCAGCCTTGGCTTTTTGTTCGGCTACAATACGAGCCGCTTCAGCCTTAGCCGCATCATCTTTCGTCTTTTGCTCTGCTGCAATGCGTGCTGCTTCCGCTTTTTGGGCATCAGCCTTAGCTTTTTGTTCAGCCAATTGTCGATCAGCTTCTGCTTTAGCACGTGCTCGTTCAGCAGCTGCATCGGCTTTTGCCTTAAGTTTAGCTTGTTCCTCTGCATCTCGTTTATCAAGCTCAGCCTGTCTATCTTGAGCTGCTTTATGAGCAGCAGTTGCCTTTTCAGCCGCTAATTTAGCTGCCTCTGCTAATTGATGAGCTTGTTCTTCTTTTTGCGTTTTCGCTGCTACATATTTTTCTTCAATAGCCACCTTCTTAGCTGCTTCGGCTGCTTCTTTTTGTGCCTCTGCTTCTAATGCACGCTGACCAGCTTCATTAGTGGCCAATACGCGCGCATATTGAGGGTTTGCTAACGCTTCTGGTATCAGTAAAAAACGAACTGGTAAATTCGAAGCACCAGCCGGCATGAAATCGATGGTCAACGTATCACCACCGTAATAATTCCCCATGTATCGAGAATCTAATACAGTATTATGACCTAATGCCATCAGTCCGTCGTCACCACCGATGTGATAGGTCATGCTTTCACTAGGAGCCTTCTGCCAACGACGTTGTGCTTTCACAGTAAAAGAACCCGAATAACCGCCGCCTAATGGATTGAAATAGAGGCGGAAAGGATCCTCGCCACTTGTAGGAATTTTAACGGTATAAGAAATACCATAGTTCCCTGCGTCCTTTACATAGGCCTTATTATCGAGCTCATCCACGCCCTCTACAAAACGGTCTTCTCTATCATTACCCAGTTCCACATAGGCGCCACCTAACGTGGTGTTATATTCTTTTGTTACTGCCATTTCGCGCTCAGCACCGGTGAAAGTACCACGCAACCGCACATGGTCTATAGGCAAATTATTCACCCAATACGAGGACTCAATAGAGTTCAGATTCATAGGAATCATCATAACCCGTGCAAATACAGGAGCACTTGTTTGCAAATCTACGATGCCTGTAAATAAAGCATCTTTAGGAATTGGGGAATGTTCTAAATCGGTAAATACGAGTTGACGACTTTTGGGAGGCATCACAAAGGAATACAGTGGTTTATCCGTCAATGGTTGCTCTAATTCCTTTCGTGATAAATCGCGGCCCGCCGCAAAATAATCTGATGTGGCGATGGATTTTAGTTCACGGAACACAGCAATGCCATTTGGTTCATTACCTGTATTCTCCAAGATAATGGCAATCTTATGAGGTTCAGCCATTTCATTTACATGATAAAAGTAGATACGCCCTTTCCCATTAATGCTACCAGCACTTAAAACGCCGCCTACGGGACCTACATATTCAGGACTATCAGATAATAGCAATGTATCCTTCTGCGCTTGTAATTCCGCTGGTAATGGAGTAAACGAAAAATATCCTATGGAGTTCAAATCAATATCGCTTGCTGCATGACCTGTTAATACTCCCATAACTGCTAACATCGTCGCTAGCTTATATGTTTTCTTAAATAACATAATATTAAACCTCTTCCAGCCCCATAGGATCATATGTAAGGGCTAATGCTTCTAACTTTTTCAAACGATGTCCAATACCTGATTTAGATAAGGTACCATTCATCATTTCTTCTAATTCTTTTAAACTTGCTTCCGGATTATTCCAGCGCAATCTAGCTACAATTTTCAATTTATCCGGCAATGCATCAATACCTATATGCTCATCCAATATACGGATGGCTTTCACTTGACGTACCGCTGCATCTACGGTTTTTTGTAAATTTGCAGTCTCACAATTTACCTGTCGATTGATCTGATTGCGAACGGTCTTCATGATGCGTACATTTTCAAATTCCATCAATGCCGATTGAGCACCCATGACCTGTAAACAATTTGTTACCGCATCGCCTTCTTTAAGATATACCACATATTCTTCTTTACGCTCTGTTAGCCCTGCATGAATGTGAAACAATTTCAATACATATACAATTTCTCGTGCAAAAGCTTCGTTGCCCGTCATAAACTCAAGATGGTAATCACTTTGTGGTTTATTAACAGATCCGCCCCCTAAAAAAGCGCCGCGCAAGAAGGCTCGTCGCGCCTCCATTGAGTGTAACCACTTCCGTGGCAACTGTTCGGTGACAGGCCACAGTGCCAAATCTTCTAAGGCTTGACGCCCCTCTTGAGATGGATCCACCGTTAGTGTATACATATTCTTTTTCCGCAAATTTAAACCTTGGCGCACCATAACATGGGTCGGCAATTCGTATTGTTTTTTAAGTATACCTAGCAAACGTCTAGCCACCGCATTATTAGCAGTGGCTAGTCGTATACCGATAGCTCCCCTCATACCGAGCAATAAGGAACCACCCATGCGCAATAAGCAGGATGCTTCAATCTTCATGGCCACATCGGTATCCGTTTCAGGCTCATAGGCACATAATTCATTTTTTACATCTTCTGCAAAAGACATAGGTTTTCCTTTCTAATGATCAGCACGGCGTAAATAATATTCTAATACCCGTGGTTCCATATCTGATTTCATAGCATATATGATATCCATAAGGACCTTACCTAAACGTTCTGGATCATGAATAGCAGGTTTTTCTTGACTAATGAGCGTTGCTCTAACCGTGCGAATCCCCATATCTTGTAAACGTTTAGAATCGATGGCCACAGGTTCTGAACCAACTGCGCTATACTGTTCTACCATTTGAATTGGCAAAGGTCCATCATTGGCGAGAACCGTATCGATGATACCTACCCCACTATGGTCGATGATAGCTTGTACGTGATCAGCCAATGTGTAGCCTGACGTTTCACCAGGTTGTGTCATTACATTGGCAATGTAAATTTTATTGGCTTTACTAGCGCGCACATGGTCCGCGATTTTGTCGGTCAATAAATTAGGAATAATACTCGTATAGAGACTACCAGGCCCTAATATAATAACATCCGCTTCATCAATGGCGCGCAATGCAGCGCCTTCTGGTTTTGGATATTCAGGACTACTAAATACGCGTTTAATCTTCTTTCCTGCGTGTGGAATATTACTTTCACCATCCACAATTGTGCCATCAATGAGTTCAGCACTGAGTTGAATAAATTCTGTAGACGACGGAATGACACGACCGCGGACACGCAATAATTTACTAGCCGCTTCGAGGGCCTCCTCTATATCGCCATCATAAACCTGTGCCAACGCCGTAATAAAGAGATTCCCAAAGCTATGACCAGAGAGCTCATTGTTCCCTTCAAAACGATAGCGGAAAAGATTTTCCATAACCCCTTCTTGTTCTGCAAGAGCTATAAGACAGTTGCGTAAATCGCCAGGTGCAATCATTTTAAAATCTTCTCGCAAGCGACCAGAAGAACCGCCATCATCGGCAACCGTAACGATAGCCGATAAATTAGATGTGTGAGCTTTCAAACCGCGCAATAAATTGGATAAGCCCGTACCACCACCAATAACGACGATTTTAGGGCCTTTATCAAGTCGGATATTTTGAAAGATAATATCTGATACCTTACTAGATGGATCTGGTAAAACAGCACGGATAATGGTTTTAATAACCTTGCTCGTACCAACTAAAATTAAAATAGCCGATATACCAATAAGTACTGCGCCCACTAAAATCAATACATTGTAATTATAATATCCCGTTAAGGAATAGGAATAGGCAAGAACAATATCCTCTATATACGATAACCATTGATAGTTAAATAATAGTGAAATGCCTATGATTAATAAGCCTACCCCCAAGCTATAGAGAGCAAGCCAACGTTTTATATTAAGGCCCGGAATTAACCACCGGAACCAACGTTTTCGTAACATATAATCCCCTTTTAATCCCCTAGATCTGCTTGATGTGGATTAAAATCTTCTTCCACATTATTCTTCATCATATCCCGATGTTCCACCGTGACACGATAACCTTTTTCTAATAAATGAGCATATAAAGCCTCTGCCATGGCAACAGAGCGGTGCATACCGCCTGTACAGCCAACAGCTACAATAAATTGAGCTTTGCCTTCCTTCTCATAATTAGGCACAAGGAAATCCATGGTATTAAAATAGTGTGTTTTAAATTCATCCGTTACGTCAAAGGAGTGAATATAGTCGTTAACAACCTGTACACGTCCCGTTTTATGACGGTATTCTGGAATATAGAACGGATTTGGCAAGAAACGAACATCCCAAATCATATCTGCATCCAATGGCAAGCCGTATTTAAAACCAAAGCTGACAACAGTTACCGACATGCCGTGTTTATCCGCCACTTGAGTAAAGCGTTTTTTCAAGTATTCCTTTAAGGATGCGGTTTTCATATCCGTTGTATCGATAATATAATCCGCTTTATGGCGCACAGAATCAAGAATTTGACGTTCTTTTCTTAGGCCTGTTGTAATGCGACCGCTTGGTGCGAGTGGATGACTACGGCGAGATTCTTTATATCGACGAATCAACGTTTCATCGCTAGCGTCCATGAACACGATTTCATAATCTACCTTCATCTCTTTCAAGGTCTCTAACGAAGCAGATAAAGCTTCAAAGAATTCACCGCCCCGAATATCCACGACGAGAGCCACACGATTAGTGCGGATCCCACCTTGACGACAAATCTCACTCAGTTTCGGAATTAATACAGGCGGAATATTGTCTACACAAAGATAGCCCATATCTTCTAATGCCTGTAACACCTGTGTTTTTCCAGCACCAGACATGCCAGTTACGATTAATAAACGAAATGCTTCCATACCTTACTCCATTATAATAAATGTTCTTCAATCCAATGAGCTACGCCGTCTTCATTATGATGCCCACATACCTCACAGGCTACCGATTTTACATGATTCACAGCATTTTCAACAGCTACTGAGTACCCCGTTTTAGATAACATAGATATATCGTTCTCTGCATTGCCAAAGGATACGATATGCTCTAGGCCAATTCCATATTGCTGTGCTAACTGATATAACGCATCGCCCTTGGATACATGAGGTGCAATGATTTCTAAAAAATCCTTTTGACTCCGCACTAACGTAGCAGTATCACCTACAATGGGCGTCAATGTATCAATGATAGAATCTATGTTTTTAACAGTATCTATAGCAATTAATTTATTGGGCTCTTGTGAAAGTTCATACAACGAATCGCCTAAAAATTCAGCTTTAGCCCCCGTTTGACGTTCATATAAATCCGATTGCCAATCCTGATGATGACACAATAGATGATCATCTACATAAGATTGAATATGCCAATCATATTGACTTGCTATTTTCCAAATACGCTGTACCGTATCTAGCGGCACAGTCCGTTCAAATAGCTTACGACCTGATTCTAATTCTTGGATAAGACCTCCAGAAAATAATATCATCGGCACATTACCAAGCTGCAATGACATGCCAACAGGCTTTGCCGTTTGGTACATACGTCCCGTTGCAATAGTGATCTGAATGCCTTTCTCTTGCAATTGATGCAATACATCCTTAGTATACTCTGACACCGTATTATCACTACGCAACAATGTTTCATCACAATCGATAGCCACCATCTGAATATGTGAAAAAGAAGGATTCATTAACAGACCTCCTTGTATAATTACTGTATTTATTTATTATACCATTTATAAGGGGTACAAAAAAAGAGACTCCCGAAGGAGTCCCTTTTATATTTGTAACTATCAAATTAGAATTTGTAGTTAAGGTCTGCACGGTAGAAGTCGCCGCCTTCTGTTTTACCATTAGCTTCTTTCCAGTCAAAGCCATAGTAAGCAGATAAGCCAACGTTATTTTGCAATGCATAATCAACGGAAGCAACCCAACCTTTAGAACCTTTGTATTGATCGGATACTGTGTAGAATTGATTCCAAGTAGTATCAACGATTGGAGCGTTTTCTTGTTGTTTGAAGTATTGAGCTTTCACACCCCAAGTGCCTTTTTTAGCTTGGTCATAGTTACCATAGCCAACGCCTGCAGTCCAAGCAGTAGAATGATTTACGCTAGAAGCTTTTAACCATTCGCCACCAACCCAAACTTTATCGAAGTTTACATTAGTGTTAAAGCCGTATACATTTTTATAAGCTTGGTTTGTACCATTATGTGCATAGTTAGCTTTGAAGTTATCGCCATTTACACGAGCGTAGAAACCACCTAAGTCAACATGTTTACCAACTTTGCCGCTTAAGTTAGCAACAACAACGGATTCATTGTCTGCACGTTTAGTACCAGCCATTTCACCAGATACCATGTAACCATAAGCTGCTTGGAATTTTACTTTGTCATTACCAGCGTTGAATTGAGCACCATCAAATGTACCATCAAATGCTAAACCGCCACCAAATGTTTGACCAAAACGACCAGCTTTAACGGATACGCGTTCACCGAATTTATGGTTTACAAATGCACGATCGATGGATGCATTAGCATTACCACCTGTAGTAGCATCACCAAATTCAAAGTTACCGGAAGTTACACGAACAACTGCATCAGTACGATCGTTTACTTTTGCATTGAATTGTACACGTGCACGAGCATCAAATTTAGATTTTGAAGTCATATCACCTGCAGCATTTGGACGGAATGCTTCATCTTCATTACCTTGGTAACGAAGACGCATATCGCCAGTTACTTTTACGTTACCAACGCGGTCTTCCAAACGAGCTACACGAACGCCCAAGTTGTTCAATTCGTTGGAGAATTCATCAGCCAAACGGTTGATCATAGCTTGTTGTTCAGCGTTAGCGCGGTCTTGGTTAGCCATAGCTTTAGCTACCATTTGAGCCATTTCGTAACGAGTGATATCGTTTTGGCCTTTGAAAGTGCCATCTGGATAACCGTTAACGATACCAGCAGCTGCTAATTGAGAAACTGCTTGGTATGCCCAAGAATCAGGAGTTACATCGGAGAATGGGTTAGCTGCGAATGCTGTAGTTACACCCAAAACTGCTGTTGCTGCAAAGATTGCTGCGAATTGTTTTTTCATAGTTGAATTCCTTCTTTCTGAAAAATAAGAATAAAATTGTTTTCACAAGTTGCGATTCACAATTCATTCTAATTTCAAGATTTAGAATTCTCTTGGGAGTGTCCACGTTTCCTCGCCATAATTCTTCATCAAGATTTCAGTATGTTTTGCTTACCGCTTCTTGTTGCCATGATATTAGCACGAAGAAATTTTGATGTAAACCCTTTTTTCTCATTTATATTCTCATTTAAAAAAATTTATTTTTTAAAATCTTAGAAAAGTTAGATTTTATCTAAATTTTTCAGAACTCAAAAAAATCAAAATTTTATACAAATTTATCCATTTTTTCTTATAATGATATTTATTCTCATTGTTATTATTAAATTATACTTATTAAATACATTATAACTATTTCTATTTATTAATATAGCTTTATGTTTGAGTCATTTTATACTCATACTACATATTGCATATAACCATTTTCACATACAAAAAGGAGCCCTCTAAGGAGGACTCCTTTATATATACTATTATATGTTATTAAGAGATGGTTTTCATAATAGTGTTATTTGATTATCAATTAGAATTTGTAGTTAAGTTCTGCACGATAGAAATCGGATAAGTCTTTACCGCTTTGGTCTTTAGAGTTGAAACCATAACCAGCGCTTAAGCCTACGTTATCTTGTACAGCATAATCAACTGTTGCTACATAACCTTTATAACCGTTATTTGTATTAGTTAAGTCATATGCTTGATCCCAAGTGGAGCTTACGATTGGTGCATTAGCTTTTTGGTTGAAGTATTGACCTTTCACATCCCAAGTACCTTTCTTAGCGATGTCGTAGTTACCATAACCTACACCAGCTGTCCAAGCTTGAGAATTAGCTACGTCAGAAGCTTTCAACCATTCACCGCCAACCCATACTTTATCTTTGCGGAAGTCCGCATTGAAGCCGTATACGTTTTGATGGTCAGTTGGAGTTGCTACACCATTATGTTTTAAATTGCCGCTAGACAATCTGGAGTAGAAACCACCAACAGAGGATTCTTGACCGATTTTGCCTTTAACACCTACATAAGATACAGATGGGTTATCAGATTTTGCTTGACCTTCTGCAGCGCCTTCCATCATGTAACCATAAGCACCTTGTACTTGGATTTTATCGTTACCAACATTCAATTGAGCACCGTCGAATGTATCATCGTACATTAAACCGCCACCAATTGTTTGGTTGAAGCGACCAGCCTTAGCGGATACGTTTTGACCAAATCTATGATCTACATACGCACGGTCAATTTTAGCAGTTGTACCATTGGAAGCATCACCGAATTCATAACCACCTTTAACACGAACTACTGCATCAGTTTTATCATTGACTTTTGCATTGAATTGAACGCGAGCACGGCCATCAGTTAAGGATTTGCTACCATCTTTGTAAACGCCTTTGTCTTCAGAACCTTGATAACGGATACGAGCATCACCAGTAACTTTTACATTACCTACACGGTCTTCCAATTTAGAAACGCGTACGCCCAAGTTGTTCAATTCATTGGAGAATTCATCTGCCAAACGATTAATCATTGCTTGTTGTTCTGCATTAGCTTTATCTTGGTTAGCCATTGCTTTAGCTACCATTTGAGCCATTTCGTAACGAGTGATATCGTTTTGACCTTTGAAAGTACCATCTGGGTAACCATTAACGATGCCAGCTGCTGCTAATTGAGATACAGCTTGGTATGCCCAAGAATCAGGAGTTACATCGGAGAATGGGTTAGCTGCGAATGCGCTTGTTACACCTAAAAGAGCTGTTGCTGCAAACACTGCTGCGAATTGTTTTTTCATAATAGATTCCTTCTTTCTGATATAGTCTTTTTGACTAACAAATTTAGAAAAAAATATATATTATCAGAAGACTGTACATCTAGTTATGATCTATATAAGAACATCCTGATGAGTATCCACGTTTCCTCTTCTTCTGTTCTTGTATATCACCACAACTTGGTGTGTTGTCTTTCTGTGATGTCAATATACATCCGGTCAACAAATTTGTAAAGCATTTTATACAATTAAATATGATGAAATTTCTTTCATGAAATAATTTTATACAATAAAACCAGTATTTATCTGCATTTATTAAAATTAAATTTTGTAAAATTTCATTTTATCTATGTATAAAACAATGTATTTTAACTTCTCATACTATCCCAATTGATATGTAAAACTAATAAATATAATAAAAATTAATTAGTTATAATAAAAAATAAGACCTATCATCTCTGATAGATCTTATTTCATAGGTATTAATTAGAATTTAAATAACAAGTCTGCACGGTAGTAATCATTTACCTTATGGCCTTCTTGTGTTTTAGCATGGAAGCCATAATATGTTGTAATGCCTACATTTTTCTCTGGTGCATAGGATGCACTAAGCTGCCATGCTTTATAGCCTTCATAGCGAGATTTACCATATAAGTCATTACCTTCATATTTTTGTGTCTTGAATACAGGAGCATTCTTTTCTTGGTTGTAGTAGTCAAGCGCTACACGCCAGGAGTTTTTCTTAGTGATTTTGTAGTCGCCCCATTTTACGCCGACATTCCAAACATCACTATTGCTAAGACCTGTTGCGGTCACCCATTCAGCATTAGTGGCAAATTTACCAATGTTATATTGGGCATTAAAACCATATACATTGTTAAAATCATTAGTAGTCTTACCATTGCCCATTTTAACGTTAGTAGTACCTACATGAGCAAACATGCCACCTACATTTAAGTGTTTATTTACTGGTGCACTAAGGTTAATAAGCGCCATTTCGGTATTATTTTCTTTAGAGGCCTTACTAAAGCGACCTAGTGTTGGGTAACCGTAGGCAGCATTAACATTTACCTTCCCTACTTTTGTTGTATACCCAATACCATCGAAGTTACTAGAATAGATTAAACCATCACCAAAGCTTTGTGTATAACGACCAATATCTACCATATGATTTTTGCCAAATTTGTGTTCTACATAGGCTAAATCAAAGGACATAGTATGATCTTTAGCTGCATCACCAAGTTCAATAGAGCCTGAAGTTAATCGAGCTTTCACAGATGTATTCTTATTAACTTTAGCATCCACGTTCAAACGCACACGAGCTGTAAATTTACCTTCCGAATCTAGATTATCAATGCCTTCTTTTTCAACATAGTTAATACGAGCATCCCCTGAGAACTTAACATTTCCTACGCGGTCCTCTAAAGCAGATACACGAACACCAAGATTTGACAATTCATTAGAGAATTCATCGGCCAAACGATTAATCATCGCTTGTTGCTCTGCATTAGCACGATCTTGATTTGCCATCGCTTTAGCAACCATTTGAGCCATCTCAAAACGGGTAATATCCTTTTGGCCTTTGAAAGTACCATCTGGATAACCGTTAATGATACCGGCACTAGCCAATTGTGATACGGATTGATAAGCCCAGCTATCAGGTGTTACATCAGAAAAAGGATTGGCTGCAAAAGCTGTCGTTACACCTACAACAGATAATGCGGCAACTGCTAAAGATAGATTTTTCTTATTCATCATCTAAACCTCTCTAAAAAAAATTCACATAACATAGAAATAATATCAATTTTCAATATCATTGTAAATGATATTGATTATACAAATCATTCATCTTTATATGTATAAATGGGATAGATTGCAAGCAACATAATACTTCATCAAATATATAAAAAAGAACGTACATTACATTTCTGTAATATACGTTCTCATATAAAGAATTATAGTATTGCATTTTACTACTTAATACTAATAGATTTTGTGTAAAGTTACCTTTTATAGGGCATATTCTACAAAACCTAGTACATGATCTACGGGTACTGGTCCGATGAATCGACTATCGCTAGAATGATTTCGATTATCCCCCATTACAAATACATGACCTTCAGGTACTACAACAGGTGTAGAACGACTATAGTTCATTGTAGGATCTTTGGTATAAGGTTCTTGTAGTTCTTCACCATTACGCCATACGTGACCATCTTTGAATTCCAATGTATCACCAGCTCTACCGATAACGCGTTTTACCCACACATCATTGGTTTGAGCCGATTTATCGATAACGCTAACATAGTTCATCAACGGTTCTTTCACATCATCCGTCCATGTGCGTTCACGATTCACACGGCTATCAATGATAACGATTTGACCATAATCGGGTACATCGCGCATAATATGCTGCCACTTGGTTACGATTAAATATTGACCGTTGTGTAATGTATCCTCCATAGATTCACCGGATACGCGCGTTGGTTGTACGATAAAGATATGAATGACCATAGCGATGACTAGAGCCAAAACAATGGCATAGATCCAATCTAATGTTTCTTTTACAAATTTATTATTCATTAGAGCCCCCTTAATGTCCACCCTTAGTAAAACGTCCACCGAATACATCGTGCACATCTTGAATTGTTATAAATGCAGACGGGTCAACTTCATATACTGCATCCTTCAATCGAGTAATCTCTAAACGAGTTACAACTGAATACAATGCATGCTTAGGTGTTTTTAAATAACCCCCTTCACCATACAGTATGGTAACCCCTCGATTTAGGTTTGCATTTAATGTATCCGCAATTTTTTCTGAATTCTCCGCATCCGTAATAATCATAACACCCTTTGATTCTTCAAGGCCTGTAATTGTAATATCAATCATTTTATAGGCAATAAAATACGCCACCAATGAATACATGGCACTATCCCAGCTATACACAAACCCTGCAGCCCCTAAGATGACTAAGTTCATGGCCATTACGATTTCACCAACAGAGAATGTAGTTCGTTTATCAAAAATAATAGCCACAATTTCAGAACCGTCTAGGCAGCCCCCATTACGGATGATAAGCCCTACGCCAATCCCAAGTATGATGCCACCAAATATAGCACCTAAAAACGGATTTGTCGTAATCGGTGTAAATTCATGGGCAAAGGATGAAAATATGGCCATCCAAACGATAGAAAATAGTGTAGATATGGTGAATACCTTACCATTAATGCGATATCCAATATACAAAAACGGTATATTGATTAACACTACGAATATACTAAACGATATACCCGTAAGTTCAGCCGCCATCAGTGATATACCAACGACGCCGCCATCGATGATATTATTTGGTACTAAAAATAGATCTAGGCCCACCGTATAAATCAGTGCCCCTATAATCATCCAAATACATCGCAGTAGTAGACTGGACCAATGTATCTTTTTTACAACATTACTCATGTGTATCTCCTTCATTATATAATTTTTTAATTGCTGCTAAACGTTTAGCTTCTAAATCATCTTCTACATTACAGTCTTGAGGTTTATTATAATCCTCTACCTTCAATTGTTCAGTATATCGCATACCAATAACATAGGCTGTTAAATCATCTACTGGTTCAGGCGGAAATTGCATCCCTTTAGGTACGAATCGGCGCCAACCTGTAGGCGGATTATATTGCCAATATAATTTTCTAGCCTCTTCTGTGCTATGGGATTCATCAATCAAACTCGTCGTAATTTTATGATTGCGCCCAATTTGTTGAATAGATGGATATAAATGCTTATGATTGGTACCATTACCGCATACGATGTGATGTATACCAAGATAAGTACTTAATATACTTTCAAAAGAACCATTAAATGTCTTAGTTTCCACAATAGTGCGATATATTAATTCGCCTGCTTGTGAAAGAACAGCAACGCCTGTCTTTTCATTCCCTGGGTCGACAGCAGCTATATACGATGTATTATTCATACTATGTTCCTCATTCCTCAATACAATAGTTATATTTTATCACAAAATAAAAGACCTATGTATTAAATCTTAATACATAGGCCATTTATATAGAAACTAATTTGGTTTTATAAGTTTACCCGTATCTGTCATTTGTGTAATACGCAATTTAATATGTACAGGGCCAGATGAATATGTATCACCATCAGCATAGGCCTCTACATATACCTTGCCATGTAACATACCAATACGACGTATCGCCGAAAATAATTCATCTCCAGGTATTGTACCAATATCACCGGACAACGAATCTGGTATAACCCCTTTAGACTTAGCCTCTTCATTGACTTGTTTCAAGAAACGAAGCATATTGACTTGAGCATTACTACCACCATCGATAACAGACGTAGCAATCACGTCACCTGATTTATAAATAAATTGTTGTGGGTACACGTGAATCGTCGCAACCGCTGGTTCACCAGCAATGATATTACCTGCTGCAACCACTTGGATAACCATAGGCGTTTTGGATTCTTCAATTTTAGAAATGGCAACCTCTATATTTTGACGGTCCACATATACAACAGATTCACCATGATCTTCAACACCTAAGCGACGAAGAACGAGTTTATTTGTATCTTCCACAATACTATTAACTGCATCTCGCGCTTCATTAGGGGATAAACCATTACGCACTACTGCCTGTGCTAATAATTGGTCTACTTGGAATAAAATCGTACCTTCTCTAAGATGGATAATCCCCGTTTTTAACTCTTCTTGTGTTTTCTGCAAGTCCGCAATATGTTTTTCCATACTAGCCCGTGTAGCTTCTAAGGCAGCTAATTTTTTAGAGGCCTCATCATAGGAGGCTTGTAATGCAGATAATTCCGCCTCTGTAGCAACCTTCGCAGCCTCTGCATCAGCTAATTCTTGACGGCTTTGTTCAACCTCTTTACGAATTGTTTCAATCTCAGCCATACGGTCCGCTAATTCTTTTTTATTAGCTTCCAATAAGGCTTGACCTCGTTCTAATTCAGCATTTTTAGCAGCTACCTCTGCTGTTAACTGATTCATATCTGCCCGCAATTGATCCATCCCAAAAAGCGCAGTACGTACGCTTTGCGATGTAATTGTAAGAACGCCAACCGTTGCGGCTGCAACGAGTAGACCTGTTACAATTGTTACAATAATCGATGTATGCTTAGGACGCAATCCAAAGAGGGACATTCTACGCTTACCGACCTTTGTTCCTAGTTTATCACCCATATAGGCAATAAGCCCGCCCATGATAGCGATAATAACGAGAATCTTTAATCCTACAAGCATGGTGTCCCTCCTTTCAAAATAAATTGTAATCCAACATACTATCTATTAGCGTGAAACACGCCAATTCAAATATAATCCGGCAATGATACCTAATGTATCAGGAATCATTGCTGCCATCCACGTTGGTAATGCACCACCCTTACCAAGAGCTCCGGCAAAGGTCATGATACCATAGTAAATAAAGATGATTAAAATACTGATACCAAATCCGATAGACGAACTAGACCTTTGTTTTTGCAATCCCAACGGTGCGCCTACTAAGGCAAATACAAAGCTTGCCAACGGAATGGTAAAACGTTGATACATTTCCATTTCTAACTTATTAGAATTTGTATATGCAGCTTTATATGCTTTAATTTGATGACGCAATTCTTTAATCGTCAATTCTTCTGGTTTACGTTGATCTTGTTGTACTTCATTTGGTGAAGATTTAATTGGCAATACCTGTTCTTTAAACTTCATTGTCCGCTCTACACCTTCACCGGCAGATACGTCATAGATTATACCGCTATGCATGACCCATACTTGGCCATTCCATTCAGCATTTTCCGCATTTTCTACCTGTTGTAGTTCACCTTTATCATTGAATTGTTGCACCGTAATCATGCTTAGTTTTTTACTTCCACTATCATAATGTTTAGCATACATCAAGGTACTAAGATTGTCACCATTCATAGATTTTAGCACAATATGATTTTGCGTTTGTGGCGATGCATTCTTCATAATTTCTTCGCGCACAATGGTTTGATACATATTGTTTGTACGTGGTACGACAAATTCATTAAATGCTACAGCACCAATAGAAATAAGCAACGCTAAAATATATACTGGCATTGCAAGTCGTAAGAAACTAAGGCCACCAGCCCTCATAACTACGATTTCACTAGTACTACTTAGTCTGCTGAAAGCCATCAATGAACCAAGCAATACAGACATAGGGAATGTCAATAAAATGATGCTTGGCATCGCTAAAAAGAAAGCTTTCATAACGAGTAGTAACGGAGCCCCATATTCTGTTATATATTGAGCAATGCGAAATAACGTACCTGTACCAATGAAAATACTGGTAAAAGCAAATACCCCAAATAGGAATGGACCTACAAAGGCTTTTAAAATATATTTATCTAATAAGCGCATGGTCCCTCCTATAATTTAAAATTGTTACCTAAATAATGTTCACGAGCAATTGGGTTATTGGCAATTTCATCAGGTGTACCTTCCAATAGGATTTTACCTGTGCTTAGAATATAGGCCTTATCAACAATACCTAATGTTTCTCGCACATTATGGTCTGTAATAAGAATGCCGATTCCTCTGTTTTTTACTTGTAAAATAATTTGTTGGATATCAGCAACTGCAATTGGATCTACGCCGGCAAATGGTTCATCCAATAAGATAAAGTTCGGTTCTAAAGCCAAACAGCGGGCAATCTCTACACGCCGCCGTTCACCACCGGATAGTTGCATCCCCTTACGATCTCGAACATGACCAATATTAAATTCATCAATAAGAGAGTTTACAATTTGATCGATTTCATCACGATTTTTATTTGTTGTTTCCAACATGGCACGAATATTTTCCTCAACAGTCATAGATCTAAAAATCGATGCCTCTTGGGGTAAATATCCAATGCCTTCCGCGGCCCGCTTATACATCGGTAACATCGTGATATCCTTACCATCAACTGTAATAATACCTGTCGTCGGTTTTTCAATGCCTACAATCATGTAGAACGATGTAGTCTTCCCAGCCCCATTAGGCCCCAATAGCCCAACGACTTGTCCTTTTTCAACATGAAGACTTACACCATCTACTACATTCCGACCATTAAATGTTTTGACTAGGTTCTTAGTTTCTATATACATACATTAATCCTTACTAGTTCGGTGTGATAACTAATGTACTACGTCCGCCTAATGTTTCCGCAGAGTTATCCTTCAAGTACAATTTTAACTCAGGAGCATTCAACACATTACCATTTTGTACTGCATGTGCTGAGCCAGTAAGCAATACAACCCCATCATTTTGATTAGGCGTTTGCGTATATGTAGCACGATCTGCCGAACCAGATACATTTTTATCTGGATTATTAAATGTCACGCCACCTTGTGCAACGGCGCGAATTTCTTTCAACCAACCTTCTACTTGGTTACCGGTCAATGTAGTGCCTTCTGCAATTAATTTAGCATTCCCCACTACCTTACCATATTCAGTATCAGAGTTGTACTCAACAGAGTCACCAAAGATTTGGCGATCATCCCGTTGCAAATGAACATCCCCTTCTGCAGTGAACTGGTTATCATTTACACTATGTACAGATTGTGCGGACATGGACATATTATCACCAATCATAGAAACACCACCTTCTAGGGATGCTTCACGAGTTTTAGTATTGTACCATCCATTCGCACCAGTCATCGTTTTATCTTGTTGTGTAATTACTACATTACCAGATGCCTCTGCACGACCTGTATTACCATCATAGGATAATGTATCCGCACTAATGGTCAACGGACCTTCATTAGCAGCCCAAGCGGTAACAGATAGCATCATCATTGCTGAGATTACAGCTAATCCCATATATTTTTTCTTATTCATCGCAATTCCTCAACTTTACTTTTTCGTCAATTTAGCATGACCAATCGCTTTGATTTGTTTCAACGACATATTACCTTCTAACTTATCACCAGTTAAGGTAATATCTTTTGAATCATAAGTGAAAGCCGTTTTTGATGTAAGCATTTTAGTTTTGTTATCAAAATGTAATGCATCGGTCTTAAAATTAGCCCCTTCCGTATTGGTAGCTGTTACACCACCATCAATATCAAGGGAACTATGATCACCAGACAATACAGCATGAGGTGCTGTAATCGTAGTTGTCACATCATCTTGATAGAAAAGGCCCTTCAAATTAGTGAGTACAATCGATTTTGAACGTGGATCATACTCAATTTTCTCTGCTGATAGGGCCCATACCAACTTACCATCTTTCTCTTCTTGGAGCTCGGCCCCTTGGAAATTCACCAGTTGTCCATTATCAGCCCCTTTAGAAGAAGAATCTCCAGAGTCATGCAAAATAAACGCGATTAGACCAACTAGAGCAATGACGATAGCCACGACAATAGCGATTAATTTTTTATTGTTTTTCATGTGCTCTCTCCCGAATCTCTAGTTTCTTATCATAATCAACGATTTCGCTCATCTTAGTCATCCAACGATGTTGGAACCAAATCCACTCATCCGGATGCTCGCGAATAAAGTCTTCTGTTACGCGTACACACTCTTCTGTCAACGTATACATATCTACATCATCATCGCCACTATTATTGTAATGTAATGGTGGCAAGATATGAACAATATGTCCGCCTTCAGGCTTTCTAGATGCAAAAATTGGTACTACAGGAGAACCGAATTTTTTAGCAAATGTAGCCGGTCCTACAACAGCAGAAGAAGGTTGCCCTAAAAATGGCACCGGTAACCCGTGAATATATCCATCTTGATCGGCCAAGAAGCCCAACAATTTCTTCTTTTTCAATGCTTTTGCAGCAGAAACTATTTCATTACCACCGCTGGCAAACACATCGAGGCCCACCATTTCACGATATTCATTCATAAAGCGTGTAAATTGTGCATTAGGTTGTTTCTTAACAATAGTTGTAGATGGATACCCGTGTGCAGCTAACGCAGCCCCCATCCATTCCCAGTTGCCTACATGCCCCGTAAGAACAATAACGCCCTTATCTTCTTTAATAGCATTCTCCAAATGCTCTACACCACGCATTTCGATATGCTCATTAATAAATTTCTTAGTCAAATTCGGCATATACAGAATTTCCATAACACTGCGGCCTAGGTTTTTGAATAGCTTTTCAATTAAAGCCTCTGCCTGTTCGTCATTCATATTCATGCCAATTTTTATATTTTTAATGCCTCTTAGCTTTTGCTTTTTTGCAATAACTCCATACAGGGGTCCTAAGCTAGCACCTATGAGCAAAATGAGCTTATACGGCAGTCGACATACAAGCCAACTAATCCCCTTAACGACATGGTATTGCCATTCATTATTCATTCTGCTCACCTCCTTTATTGACCATGGTTATGAGCCTCCATAGCATAGTCTTTTACGACTGAATCCCACATGTTTTGAGATTTTAAAATATATTCAACAGCATCTCGCACGGCACCAGATCCACCATTGTGATTTGATACAAATTGAGCTAATTCCTTAACCTCAGCCGCCGCATCTTGAGGAGCCATCGGCAAGCCTACAAGCGATAAAGCCCCTAGGTCATTTAAATCATCACCCATATAAGCTATATGCTCTAACTCAATATTGTGACTAGCACAAAGAGAACGCAAAGCCTCTGTTTTATTAGCATGCCCCATCAATAAAGCATCAAATTTTAACTCCTTAGCACGCCGTTCCACCATAGGCGATATACGAGCTGTTATAATGCCCAAAGAAATTCCTGCTTTATGAGCGGCGGCTAGACCTAATCCGTCTCTTGCGGAGAAGGCTTTTATTTCTTCACCACCCGATGTATAGATTAATTTTCCATCTGTTAATACACCATCAACATCGAGGATAATCCACTTAATATTCATTACACGATGCCTCGACGAAGTAAGTCTGTAATGTGAACAATACCCATTGCATGGCCTTCTTCATCTACTACAGGTAGCACTGTAATAGGGCGAGGTTGATTTTTTTCCATTACATGAAGAGCTTCAGCAGCCAATTTATCCTTTGTGATAGTACGAGGCATATTCGTCATCATATCTTCAACTGGCCACTCTAAGAAATTGCTACCGGAATCAAGACCACGACGCACATCACCATCAGTTACAAGACCGATTAGGTGACCATCTTCATCGATAACGCTAGTGGCACCAAGTCCTTTTTCCGTCATTACAAACAATGCATCTCGAACAGTTGCCCCTTTGTGTACAACTGGATTATCTTCACCGCCATGCATGATATTTTCAACAGTCAACAATAAACGTCTTCCAAGTGAGCCACCTGGATGGAAAACAGCGAAGTTTTCCGGCGTAAAATGATGGCGCTCTAATAAACATACCGCCAAAGCATCGCCCAAGGCCAATGCTACTGTTGTACTTGTAGTTGGTGCCAATCCTAACGGACATGCTTCGCGTTCAACTTGCGCCAATAATACAACATCGGAATTTTTAGCCAATGTAGATTCAGGTTTCCCTACAACGCAAATCAATTTAGCACCTATGCGACGCAATGAAGGCAAAATACTAATGATTTCACCTGTTTCCCCACTATTAGAAAAGGCAAGTACCACATCATCTTCAGTAATCATACCTAGATCGCCATGAACACCTTCCCCTGGGTGCATAAATAATGCTGGTGTACCTGTACTCGCTAATGTAGCAGCAATCTTGCGACCAATATGTCCAGATTTACCCATACCAGTACATACAACACGACCTTTGCATGCAAGAATCATGTTAACAGCATTTACAAAACTTTGATCTAATGTTGTTATTAACTGTTCTATCGCTTGTGCTTCCTCATGAAGCACTTGAGCAGCCTGTTCTAAAATATCCAATACTATCGCCCCTTATCGTTTTACGATTTTATCAATAGCTACTAAGTCTTTTAATAAATCTTCAAATTGATTTAAATACACCATGTTTGGACCATCGGAAAGCGCTTCTTCAGGATTATCATGTACTTCAAAGAATAACCCATCTACACCACTAGCGACAGCGGCACGTGCTAAATTTGGCACGAATTCACGATTTCCACTAGATTTTGTACCAGCCCCACCTGGTAATTGCACGCTATGAGTAGCGTCAAAAATTACTGGATAATCAAAGGAACGCATAATAGGGAATGATCTCATATCTACAACGAGATTATTATAGCCAAAGCTAAAACCACGTTCTGTAAGCATAAGATTTTCATTGCCCGATTCTTTCATTTTATTAAGAACATTCTCCATATCTTTTGGAGCCATGAATTGACCTTTTTTTACATTTACACATTTACCTGTTTTAGCAGCACCGTAAACTAGGTCAGTTTGACGGCATAAGAATGCAGGGATTTGAAGAATATCCAACACTTCTGCAGCAGGTTCAATTTGTTCAATAGAATGGATGTCGCTAACAACTGGTACATTCAATTCTTTTTTGATAGATGCTAAAATTTTTAGACCTTCTTCTAGACCTGGACCACGGAAAGAATTAAAGCTAGACCGATTAGCTTTATCAAAGGAAGCTTTAAATACATAAGGAATGCCGATGCGTTCACAAATTGCTTTAGCCTCTTTACCAATTGCCAATGTGCGGTCGTAATCTTCGATTACGCATGGACCAGCTAATACAAATAGCCCTTTGCCGCCACCAATTGTCATATTACCAACGTTTACTGTTTTCATTTATTTCTCCTCTTGCTCGAATATTGCATTTACACGAGCTAAGTCTTCTGGTGTATCAACACCAACAAATCGTTTATCTGTAGTGATGACACGAATGGAAAATCCATTTTCCAACGCTCTCAATTGTTCTAACGACTCTGTTTGCTCTGCTGCAGTAGGCTTCATTTTTGCATAGTCTAATAAAAATTGACGACGATATGCATAAATACCAATATGCTTTAAAGGAGCATTAACAAAATCATGACGTGGATATGGAATTAAAGAACGAGAAAAATACATCGCATCATTTCGTTTATTAAGTATAACCTTCACCGCAGAAGGGTCATCATACTCATCTTCTAACAAAGGGGTTGCTACTGTAGCCATTTGTAGATGTTCATCATCTTCAAAAAGCTCTCCTAACTGATCGATTAAATGCGCATCAATCATAGGTTCATCACCTTGTACATTGATGATTACATCTAGGTCTTTATATTGTTGTGCTACTTCAGCTAATCGGTCAGTTCCAGTCGGATGATTGGCATCAGTCATAACGACCGTACCACCAAAAGATTTAACTGCATCATATACGCGTTGATCATCAGTAGCCACGACAAATACCTGTGGTTTCTTCGCCTCTGTCACACGTTCATAAACACGTTGAATCATAGGTTTACCCGCGATATCTGCCAATGGTTTTCCTGGCAATCTCGTGGAACCAAATCGAGCTGGAATCACACAACCAATATTCACAATAAAACCTCATTTCTTTTATTTGCGTATCTTATTATTATACACTAAATCTCTAAATTTTCTATGAATTCTTGTTTTCCAGAAAGGAACTCAATGCCTATAGATAGCACTAGAATCGGTATTTTCAAGTCTTCAATTGTATACAACTGACTTAATTTAACAGCATCTTTTTCAGTAATCATAATTGCCTTGGCTTGATGAGCAAAAGCCTGCTTCCAAATTTCAACTACATCATCATCCGAAAAATCATGATGATCACCAAAGCCCATTGTATGGACTACGTCATAACCACAATCTTCTAGTGTCTTTGTAAAGGACTGCGGGTTACCAATACCACTTACAGCCATAATAGGCAAATCATTATCAGTACCAATAGGATGTCCTTCATCACCATTAGCCCATGCCTCAAGTGTATAGACTACACGTGGTTTATGAATGGTCTCATAAACAGGCTTTTGTGGCGCCATCCGAGCTAATCGTTTTCTAAGTGCTGCAACCAATCCTGGATCAACTTGATCTACTTTTGTAAGCACAATAATATCAGCTCGTGCAAGGCCCTCCATAGGCTCACGTAATAATCCTCTTGGCAATACATGTTCATAGCCAAAAGGATTCGATGCATCGATTAATACGATATCCTTATCTCGATGCAACGCTCGATGTTGAAAACCATCATCCATTACAAGATAATCAGCACCTAACTCTTCAATTGCTATACGTGCCGATTCTATACGATTACGACCAATAATCACACTAGATTTTGGTAGCACTTTCGCTAATAGCCAAGCCTCATCTCCACTTTCCTCAGGCTCTACTAAAATAGATCCATGCTTGGAAATAATTGTATTTTGACTATTATCTTTAGCTCTATAACCACGGCTCAATACAGTTGGATGAAAGCCTTTCTGTCCTAAAATATCACAGATAAGTCTAACCATTGGAGTTTTACCAGTTCCACCAGCTGTTATATTACCAACACTAATTACAGGTATCGATACTTTTACAACACCTTTATTTGCATCAAACTTTGCGTTACGCATAGTAACAGCTTTTTTATACCCCTTACTAAGAAGTGATAACCCAGCCCTGGCTACATCGCCTAAGATAGATTGATCTTCGCCGCTTACAATGCTCTTAAAAATATCTTCACCATTCATAGTAGGCACCTCCTTCCGTATCGATTACACCAATATTTCTTAAGGAATAATATGATGTGATTCAAATAGTTGACGTAATTCTTGCGTATTGCGACGCGTTGCACCACGATTTTCACGGATAATATCTAAGCAATTCTGCCCCATTTCTTTCGCTAATTCAGGGTGTTTACAGAGATGTAAAATCATAGTAGTTAAATCTTTTTGATTTTTAACTTGCTCACATGCATGTCTAGAATGTAAGAGATTAAAAATTTCCTTAAAATTAAACATATGCGGGCCCACAATAATAGGTTTTCCATGAGCAGCTGGTTCTAGAATATTGTGCCCCCCTGTTTTAACAAGAGAACCACCTACGAAAATGATATCACCTAAGCTGTACAAACGACCAAGTTCCCCTATCGTATCAAGTACTACTACAGGAATTTCCTTATGCACCGGTTCGGTCATATCACTACGACAAATGGCTTCCAAACCATAACGTTTTGCTAAGGTCTGTACATCATGGCCTCTATAAATCTCACGCGGCGCAATAAGTAATCTTGCATTAGGATACTCTACTAAAACCTGTTTAAAAGATTCAAATACGGCTTCATCTTCACCCTTGTGTGTACTGCCTGCAACGATAATAGGATGATTATGACCAAATCCAAATTCGTCTAACAGGGCTTGCTTTTCTTCTTCGGATACTGTTGCATAGGTTTGATCATACTTCATATTGCCAGTAACAGTGATTTCATCAGGGTTCGCACCAAGCTGTGCAATATATTCTGCATCAAAATTTGATTGCATACAGAATCGTTCGATAGAGCTCAACATTTCCCGCGTGAAAGCACTAATATAGCGATAGCGTTTCATACTGCGATCGGAAATACGACCATTCACCATCATAACTGGAATCTTTTCAGACTCTGCGATACGCAAGAAATTTGGCCAAATTTCTGTTTCTACTAATAAAATAGCAATCGGTTTAATGATATGCAAAATTTTACGTGTTAAGTACGGTAAATCTAAGGGGAAGAAAATTATGCCTTCAGCTTCCGGTATAATTCGATGTGCCATCGCATGACCTGTGGCCGTAACGACAGATACAACGACTACCGCTTCTGGAAACTCTCGTTTAATTTCTTTTACAAGAGGACTCGTTGCAACAATCTCCCCAACTGATGCAGCATGAATCCATATCGCACGACGTCCTTCTATTTTTTTTAATAGTGTAGCAGGCATATATCCTGCACTTTGTTTTATACGCTCATAAAAACCATCTTCAAAAGCAAGACGATATAGGATAACCGGAATTAGGCCAATCCAGTAAAATATGAGCAATACATTATATATCCAGTACATGTTTATCCTTTATTAGAGAACTGAACGGAATAAAGATGGTTATATAAACCATTTTCCAAGGCTAATAGTTCTTGGTGAGTTCCCTTCTCTACCAACTCACCTTGATTTAATACAACAATTTGATGTGCATTTTGTACAGTGCTCAAACGATGGGCAATAACAAAGGCTGTACGACCTTCCATCAAGCGGTCTAACGCTTCTTGTACAAGTTTTTCACTTTCTGTATCAAGAGCAGACGTAGCCTCATCCAAAATTAAAATCTTAGGATTCTTCAAGATAGCACGTGCAATTGCAACGCGTTGACGTTGACCACCTGATAACGAACTACCTCGTTCACCTACAATAGTATCGAGACCATCAGGCATCTTATCCACAAACTCTAATACATTCGCCGCCTTAGCTGCTTCGTAAATTTCTTCATCACTCGCATCTAAGCGACCATATAAAATATTCTCTTTAATGGATGCATTAAATAAAACTGTTTCTTGTGGTACTAACCCAATTTGATTACGTAACGATTTAAAGGTTACGTCTTTAATATCTGTACCATCAATTGTTATAAATCCACTCGTAACATCATAAAAGCGAGGTAATAGATTGGCTAATGTTGTCTTGCCTGCTCCAGACGGTCCTACTAAGGCTACGCTTTCACCAGCCTTAACAGACAAGTTAAAATCACATAATGCCATTTTTTCACCATCGTAGGAGAAACTAACGTGATTAAAATCTACATCGCCTTTAATATCAGGCAATTCTATAGCGTTTTCTTTTTCCACTACATCGGCTTTTGTATCTAAAATATCAAACACACGGTCAGCTGCAGCCAACGCTTTTTGGATATTACCATAGACTTGGCTCAAACGCTTAACAGGATTTGATAGGTTAATAGCATAAATCAAGAACGCAATTAAAGAACCAGCTGTAATTGTTCCTGTAACTACGGAATAACCACCATACCACAGGATAACAGCCACTGCAATCGCTGCAGAGAACTCAACCATAGGACTTAATAAGCTAGTCAATTTAGTGGCTTTAATAACGGCATTAAAGTTATTTTGATTTTCTACTTCAAAGCGTTTAACTTCAAAACCTTCGCGAGCAAAAGATTTTACGACGCGAATAGCGGAAATTACCTCTTGTAAAAGAGCTGTAATATCAGCGATACGGCCTTGTACATCATGGCCAGCTAAACGCAACTTTTTACCAAACACATTTATGATAATCAGCACCATTGGCACCGTAATAAATGTAACCAGTGTTAACTTCCAATCGATGAGCAACATGGAAACTAAAGAACCAATTAAGGTAACGGACTCTGTAATGAGAGATATTAGATTATCCACTACTGCTGATTGAAGAGCAGCCACGTCATTTGTAAGATTACTCATGATGACGCCAGTTTTACGGCGATCAAAATAGGATAAGGACAAGCGTTGTAAATGCTTAAAAATTGCTTCCCGCACATCGATGATAACTCGTTGACCAATATAGGACATATTGTAAGTCTGTCCATATGTGGCAAAGCCACGAATTAAAAATATTAAAATGATGGCCCCAACGATGAGATTTAGCATAAACATATTTTTATCTTGCAGTACTTGGTCTACTACATTTTTGATAAGCCATGGTACTACTAGATATGCTGCAGCTGCTACAATCATGCAAAATACAGCAAATATCATTCGTTTATAATAGGGTCTCACAAAAAACAACAAACGTGAGTAACTATTCATCAATATTCTCCTTACCTAGGTTGTAAATCAATTGAGCCACACGATTAACGGCACCAGGCTCACCTAGTTTATCTCTAACGCTACGCAATTCAGTGCGCATACGTTGATTAACTTGTAAATCATCTAATAGAGGTAAGACGGTATTCACTATAGCATCTACGGAAACATCGTCTTGTAATAATTCGGGAATCACTTCCTTACCAGCCACAATATTAGGCAAACCTACATGTGTAAGATTTACGACCATCTTACCGATCCCGTAGGTAATTGGCGATACCTTATACAATAATACAGTTGGTAATTCCATCATCGCCGTTTCTAATGTAGCAGTTCCCGATGCTGCTAAACATACATCACAAATTTGCATTAAATCATATGTATGGTCCTCTGTAATCGTTACAGGAACATTCCGTTCACTGATGAAAGCTTCTAATTCACTGCGATCAATCGTATGAGCACGCGGTAAAAAGAACTGCACATCTTCATGAGATTGTAATAAACGCTCCCCACTTTCAAGCATTACATCCAAGAGGGATAACACCTCTTGTTTTCGACTTCCCGGCATCAATAGAACACGTTTTGCTTCTGGCCTAGCCCCAAAGTAGTCCATCGCCTCCTCCACAGTCATGGATGGATGCACGATATCTACTAATGGGTGCCCCACAAATTCCACATCACAATCGAACTTGCGATATGCTTCTGCTTCAAACGGAAAAATAGAGGCCACCTTTGTAACAAACTTCTTAATGGTCTTGCCGCGGCTGCTATGCCAAGCCCAAATAGTAGGCGCTATATAGTACAATACAGGAATTCCTAACTCATAAGCCACTTCAGCCAATTTCATGTTGAATCCCGGATAATCGATACATACGAGTACGTCCGGTTTTTCTTTCAACATAACCCGTTTTAAATAGGTGCGTAATTTAAAGAACTTTGGCAATGATTTTATGATTTCTACGATGCCAATAACGCCGAGATTTTTGATATCATATACGATACGAACGCCAGCTTGTTCCATCAAGGTGCCACCCATACCGAACATTTCTATATTGGAATCTATTTGTGAAAGCGCTTTGGCTACGCTAGCGCCATGTGTATCTCCAGACGCTTCGCCAGCAGAAAACATAATTTTCATCATAGTTCCTTTCTAGCATCTACAAATGCTTGATCTACAGCACAAATAATAATATTATGGCGATTAGCCATTTCTAGTACATCTTCTTGTTGTACAAATATCGTCTTTTCAGCCTCTACAGCCAAGACAGTACAACCACTATCTACCATGGACATCAAAGTCTTAATACCTACAGCAGGTACATCAAAGCGTACATCTTGATTTGGTTTTTCAGTCTTAACGACTACGGCTTCACCTCTACCGAGTTCACCACCACGCAATATGCACTTATCAGTCCCTTCAATGGCCTCAATAGCCATTGCTGCTTTATGTTTTACTACTACAGTTTGACCAATATCAAGCTTGCCCATCTGTTTAGCCAATTCAAAGCCGAAGCAAATATCCTGCCATTGTTCTTCTGTCGGTTGTCGTTTTGTCAACACTCCAACCTTAGGCATAAACGGTTTCAAATACACAGTTTGATCTAAAACAGAAAAACCTTCTCGTTCAATTTCATCAACAATAGCGAGCATAATCGTATCATCTTTACGATTTTTCAATCGTTTAAGGACACCTAACGTTTTTAAATCAGGAAAGGATAAGCCTTTATACAAAATTTCCTTTGTCACCTTCCCGAGCATGGTAAGTTCAGAAACGCCCTCTTTTTTCAGGGTTTTAAATATTTTGCCTAACTTAGCCACACTAATATGATAAAAAGCATCTGCTTCTTTCTCTAATATAGGATCTGTATCAGGTACAACACCGATGACTACGACTTGATGCCCCAACATATGAGCAGCACGCATGAACTCAACAGGTAAAACGCCAATACCTGCAATTAAACCTACCTTGGCCACGACTAAACCTCCTATGTGAAGCCGAAAACGGTCCACAATACTATGCTAAATTATGTAGTATGAGTGTAAATTTTAAGACATACTCATATACATTATATTGTACTATAAATCACGCATTTTTACTACATTATCAATGCTTTTCCAGCCATAAAAATGCAGTATTTACCTAGACTTTCACTATTAAACAGAACCTCTAAAAAGAATATAAAATAACAACAAAAAAACTCTACATTATATAAACATAATGTAGAGTTTCTCATTAATCACGACGCGTACGCATAATGCCACGATCAGCATTGCGTAAAAAGCGTAATAAGTTTTCAATTTCAACGGAAGAATCAAGTTGCATTTCCATCTCTTCAATAGCTCTAGACAAGCTAAAGCCTGAACGATAAATGATGCGGAACGCTTGCTTCAAGCTACGGCGTACCTCTTCCGAAATACCTGCACGAGATAGGCCAACAGAGTTCAATCCGATAACACGAGCTGGTTGACCATCGGCAATAACATAAGGCGGAATATCTTGTACCACCTTAGCCATACCGCCAACCATAGCATTACGGCCAATTTTTACAAATTGATGAACACCAGCGAGGCCGCCTATAACCACGCGATCTTCAACGATAGCGTGACCAGCCAAGCCTGCGCAATTACTCATAATAACATTATTCCCCACAATACAATTATGAGCTACATGCGTACATGCTTGCAATAAACAGTTATTGCCAACTCGTGTTTCCTCTCCTTCGCCAGTAGCACGACTGATGGTAACGAATTCACGGATAACCGTTTCATCCCCCACGTAACAATAACTTTTCTCGCCTTTAAATTTTAAATCTTGCGGTTCCAAACCAATGGATGCACCTGGATAGATTTCACAACGTTTACCAATGGTTGTCCAACCACCAATAACTACATTGGCACCAATCTGAGTGCCATCCCCTATTTCTACATTTTCCCCGATGACAGCACCAGGTCCAATGACAACATCTTTGCCCAGTTTAGCATTCGGATGCACTATGGCTGTGTTATGAATGTTGGATTCCGCATTTTCCATGCCTACAACTATCACTACAATCACTCCTTAAGTCTATTATACAAGGGCAAACATGTATTCACCGCTAGCACAAAGTTTATCGCCCACATAAGCGCGACCTTCAACCTTGCCCATACGGCCCTTAATTTTTACAATGTCTACTTCCATGCGTACAACATCACCAGGTTTTACTGGATGACGGAAACGTACTTTATCAATGCCTGTAAACATAGGTGTTAATCCACGATTTTCTTCAGGATATAACAAAGCAATACCGCCAACTTGAGCAATAGCTTCTGTTAATAACACACCTGGCATAACTGGATTTCCAGGGAAATGACCTTGGAAGAACAATTCATTGAATGTAGCATTTTTAATGCCCACAGCACGCTTCATTGGTTCTAATTCAATAATACGATCTACCAATAGCATTGGGTAACGATGTGGTAAAATTTCTAAAATGTCTTCGTGGTTAAGAATCATTGCTGTGTCTCCCTTATTTCTTCTATTATACTATGAGCCAAACGAGAATTGAGTTCATGGCTCGATTTTAACGCAATTACATGTCCCTCAATAGGTCCCAATAAATATAAATCACCAATCACATCAAGGGCTTTGTGACGAACTAATTCGTCTTCAAATCTTGGAACAGATAAACAAGTTGTATCATCGTATACAAGAGCATTATCTGTACTGCCCCCCTTTGCCAATCCCATGGCTTGCAATTGTTCTAATTCTTTTACAAATCCAATGGTTCTAGCTCGGGCAATATGTTCTTTAAAATACTCAGGTGTTACATCAAAATCACATTGTTGCGTACCGAGCAACGGATGTGGATTAATCGATGTAAATGTAACGCGATATCCATCATAAGGTACGATAAGAATAAATCTATCGCCATCGTAAATGGAATGGCTACGTTTCACCTTATACACATGTCGTTCAGCTTGTTGTTCTTCAATTTCCGCCTGAAGGATTAAGTCAACAAATACGGCACTACTTCCATCGCCAACAGGTGGCTCAGGAGAGTCCATTTCAACAAAACAGTTATCAATATTCATAGCACTGAATGCAGCCATTACGTGTTCAACAGTGAAAACCTTTGCTTCACCATGTTCCAAAGTAGTAGCGCGCATAGTGTTCGTCACATTATCAATGTGTGCTCGAACGGAGGGGTTTCCCTCTATATCTGAGCGCACAAACACAATTCCTGTATTTTCAGGTGCTGGCTTAAAAACCATGGTTACAGGTTCCCCGCTATGAAGGCCAATTCCCTTATATGAAATAGCCTGTTTAATTGTTTGTTGGGGCTTACTCATAAGAATGTCCTTTCATAATCTAATTCCATGTCTACTATACACCATACTGTATTATACCCTATTTGCATAGCTGTTACAAGAATATAGGACTATTTATCAACTGACTAGATGTAAAAAATCGGCATTGCAAAGCTTTATTCAAAGACATCTGCAACGCCGATTATACTTTTTATATTTTTTTAATGAAACACATCTGGTGGTGTATCAATCTTGTCACCATAGTAACGACGAGTCCATTTCCAACGATTATGTAGCCAGAACCAATCTTCTGGATAACGACGAATATAATCCTCAACAAATTCATTGAGTTTAATTGTAGTAATCGCTACATCGCGTTTTTTATCATCTGTTTTTTCTACATATAATGGTGGATGCACTTCAATTTCATGCTTTCCTGTGTAAGGGCTATAATGCATGGTCACAAAAATAATAGGTACATCTTGCATACGTCCTAATACAGCAGGACCATCTGCTGTTAACGTTTCATAGCCAAAGAATGGTACCAATACGCCATTCTCTCCAGGGTCCTGATCCATGATCAATCCTAAGAAAGCCCCACCCTTTAGGGCTTTTACCATATCCCGTACACTCGTCTTATACATCACATGTTGATGCATAAGCGCACGATATTCATTGATAAATTTATCTGCATCGCCATTTTGTTTTAATGCTACAGATATTAAAGGATACCCTTCAGAAGCCAGTACACCGCCAAGCAATTCCCAATTGCCACTATGAAGGGCGGCTAGGATTGCCCCCTTACCATCAGCTAAAGCTTCATCCAATATCTCCTTATTCGTAAAGTTGACCATATCCTTATAGTCACCATCTTTAATTTCAGGGTATCGCAATACATCGATTATCATACGACCAAATCGAGTCGTACTCGCCTTAGCAATTCGCTTCGCTTCAACAGGATCATCAGTGATTTTACAAAATAAAATCTGCCCGATTGCCAACCGCTTTCGTTTAGGCGGCACTGCAAGCCAAGCAATTTCACCAAGCAATGTACCTAATGCATACTGCCAACTATGGGGCAACATACAAATAAAGGCACTAAACAACTTCATAAACCTATACATAAACGTATTAGCTCTCCTTAAGCTGCGCTTTTAAAGCATCGATTTCCTTCTGCAATTGTTTTACAGTTTTTACCATCTCTGGTAAGCGATGTTCATAAGCGGACAGTTTTAACCATTCCTTATGAGGACGCATTGGGTAACCAGCCATGACGGCATCTGCTGGCACATTACCAGTAATACCTGTTTTGCCAGCAAATTTTGCATTGTCACCTATAGTAATATGCCCTGTACAACCGGTTTGTCCTGCAAAAATTACATTATTTCCACATTTCGTACTACCTGCAATCCCAACTTGTGCAATGAGGAAGCAGTTTTCACCAATTTCAACATTATGTCCCAAGTGAACTAGGTTGTCAATTTTTGTACCCTTTCGAACTAATGTAGATCCCATAGTTGCATTATCAATAGTTGTGCATGATCCAATTTCTACATCATCCTCTAAAATGACATTGCCGACTTGAGGAATATGCGTATGAACGCCATTTTCAGTAGCAAAACCAAAACCTTCACCACCGATTACTGCTTTGGCGCGTAATACAACACGATTTCCTAAGATACAGTTTTCATGAACAATGGCACCAGCATATATATCGCAATCATTACCAACACGAGTATTATGACCAATATAAACATATGGGCGAATTGTAACATTATCACCAATCACTGCATTATCATTAATTACACAATATGCACCAATAGCAACATTATCGCCTAGCTTAACATTCTCACCTATGATTGCAGTAGGATGGATTTCACGTGGTATTACAACAGGTGGATGGAATAATTGTAATACTTGTGCGAAGGCAGCCTTTGCATTATCTACAATGATTTGTGTCATCGGTGCATTAGGCACTTCTTGCTCTAAGATTACAGCACCAGCTTTACATAAACCAATGTGTTCCACATATTCACCAATAGCAAATGTAATCGATTGAGGTGCCGCTTGTTCAAAGCCACGTGTTTCTGTGATTACTAGCGTTTCATCGCCCACTACCTTACCACCAATAAGTTGAGCAAGCTCCAGTACGGTCTTTTCCACTATTAAGTCCCCCCCAAGTGTTAACTAAACTATTGTGCATTGCCTGATTCAGCAGGTTGCGCTTGTTGAGCGTCACCTTGTTGAGCTTGTTGGGCTTGTTGAGCTTCTTGTTGGTTTGCTTCATTTTCTGCAGCTTTAATATCTTCATCAGATGCTTTGCCCATTTTATTGATAAGGTCATCAGTTACATCAACGCCACCGCCTACAACAGCACCTTTAAGCAATACTACATCTAGCTTTTTCTCTTTAGCTAATTCATTAACTTGTTGATCGATATATTGTTTCAATTCTTGATTTTTTGCAGTTGTGAAAGCATTAAAATCTTGTTTTGCATCAGTTGTAACTTGTGCTTTGGAAGCTTCATCAGCAGCATCGATTTTAGCTTGAAGTTCTTTACCTTTTGCATTAATTTCCTTATTAATCTCAATGGATTTCGCAGTTTGTGTCACAACTTTTTGGGAATCTACATAACCAATAGTATTGCTACCGCAACCACCAATAATTGGCAATGCCATAATCATTGTTGCACCTAAAATTAAAGATTTCATTTTCTTATTCATCGTATACTCCTTACTGAACTCGATATGATGCTTTCACAGCATCAGTTATATCTAGCCCTTTGATATTTCCACCATGATCAATCAAAACAAGGTCTAAATGACGTTCTTGAGCAATAATAGCAACGCGCATTCTCACGTCTTCTAAAATGGCCTCATGAAGTGCATTTACCTCTGCCTCTTTATCCGATAATTTCTTTGCCCAACTATCGTTCCACTCTTGAGGAACTGGCAAATTATTCGTCGATACAATCGCTTTAGCTTGATTTTGCATCATTGTATCGCGTTTCTTTGCTAGTTCAGCTTGTACAGATTCGGCATATTGTTTAAGTTCTTGTTCCCCTGCATCACGAATAGGTTTTAATTCTGCATCTACTTTAGCCCGTATAGTATCCATATCAAAATTGGATGGTTTACGTTTAGCCAGCAAGCTTTGAAGTCGGCTTTCCAATTCAGCTTTTTGTGCCTGAGCAGCTTCTTTCTGCGCATCATCGATATAAACACGGCTATCAAAAGCATATAGTTGTAATTGTAGATTTACAATCTCCAAGTCATATCCCTTGTTAACAACCTTGAGCTCTTTCATGTATTTTTGTACCAGTTCAGCCCGTTTAGCATCTAGCTGTGCATTAAGTTGATTTTGCTTTGTAGCGATACGCGTTTGTAATTCAACATTCAACGCATCTGACAATGTTGTGTCTAAAGACAAGGATTTAAGCTGTTCGTTCTGCAAATCAGACTTAGTATTTAACGCCTCTTGTTCTAAAGCATATTGCGCTTTTAACTGTTCTAATTCGGTCTTTGCATTCTTATAATCTTCATAAGACGGATTAAACTCTAGTACATCATCAATTTGTACTACCCCAATAGATGGCCCTTCTGAAGATTGCCGATTAGTAATAAATCCATAGCCTCCATACATCGCAATCAGTGCAGCTGCTAAAAACAGAAATAATCCTATATACCGTTTATTTAGCTTCATACTGCTCACCCTTATCCGATTACCTTTGTATCGTTATTATTTTGCATCAGATGCAAGTTTTTTTAGTACTTGGTCAGTAATATCTACACCGCCATAAAGAACTGCGTCTTTAGGAAGAACTACAGATAAACCCTTAGCATTGCCAACAGCTTTAGCTGCTTCCATGGTTTGATCTGCCATTTGTTTATTCATTTCTTCCATTTTCTTTTCTACATTAGCTTGTGCTTCTTGCTTAATTTTAGCTTTAGTAGCATCATCTTGAGCAGCATCTACCTTCGTTTGCATATCTGCAGCTACTTGACTACGATAATCAGTAAATTCCTTAGCAGCTTTTACATATACAGGGTTTTCAGGATTATCCAAACGGCTCATATCGATTACACCTACATTACTAGCAGCACTAGTACCAGGTGTAGCCATTTGAGTATAGGCTAACGCACCAATACCGATAATAAAAATTGCGGCAATAACAATGGAGAATATTTTCACATTCTTCTTGTTATTCATCATTCTCATCATAATGAACATTCCTCATTTCTGTTAATCTACGCACTATGAGTGCCATAATAGAGATATTGGTGAAAGCCCCCTCTATAGAAGGTGCTTTCACCATAATATGTCTCAATATTAGAATTGTGTACCGAAGCTGAAGTGGAATTTCTTCTTATCCTTGCCAATACCATAGTCGAGTTTAACAGGACCGATTGGTGTAGTGATTCGAACACCGGCACCAACGCCATAGTTAAAGCTCTTAGTATTTTTATACCAAGGAACATTAGGAGCATCCCAAGCATCACCGATATCTGTAAATAATACGCCACTTACCTTTTTCACGATAGGGAAACGGAATTCCAATGTCGCATTATACATATTTTTACCGCGGAATTGATCATCTTCGTAACCACGTAATGTATCTGCGCCACCTAATGTGAACAATTGGCTATATGGTGCATCACCTTGGATGAAACCACCACGTGCACGGAATGCCAATACATTTTTGGAACCCACTTTTTTGTATGCACGCATTTCAGCTGTGAATTTATAGAAATCAAAATCACCGCCTAAGCCATGACCAGCCCATTGTGCAGTGTAGGAAATACGACGACCACGAGTTGGTTCATAAATGTTATCGCGGGAGTCATATACCTTTTGCCATGAAATGGAATTGATGCGACCAAAGTTTTTACCTACATAATCCATGCCGGCAAAATCATATGAGCCGTTATTCCATCTATTATTAGGACCTGCACCAGTACCCGCATCATAACGGAATCCAGAGCTATCGTCATTATCCCATTTGTATTTATCAGAGCGGGATTCAAGTGTTAAGTAGTCGCGTGTATATTCGCCTGTTTGACGACCAAAGGAGATATTAAAGCCTTTGGATTTTTTGTTGTATTCTGCTACTTCGCTACCATCGCTATCATAGTCAGTGTATTCATCTTCACGGTTGAAGAAGGAGAATCCAAGAGAAGTACCTCTGTGGTCAATCCAAGGTTTCAAGTAAGAAATTTGGTAGTTTTTATATTTCTTCTTACCACCGATTTCCCAGTGAACTTTAAATTTATCACCTGTACCGCGAAGGTTATCTTCACCAAATTCAACGATACCCATCAAGCCATCGGATTTAGAATAACCTGCACCTAATGTGATTGTACCTGTTTTATGTTCCAATACGTCAATTTCGATGATTACATTGTTAGGATCTTTTTCACCTGGTAACATACGTACATTTACATCATCAAAGAAGCCCAAGTTGTATACGCGTTCTACGGAACGACGAACTAAGAACTTGTTGAATGGTTTACCAGTTTTTTGTACGAACTCACGAGTGATAACTTTGTTACGAGTTTTCTTATTACCAGCTGGTACAATATCTTCTACAATGCCTTCCACGATATGGATATGAATCATACCATTGTCATCTACAGCAATACCATCTACATGAGCTAACATATAACCATCACGAGCATATGCTGCATTGATGCCTTGTACCTTTTGGCCTACATATACGGAGTTCATGATTTGGCCTTCAGGAATTGCCATATATTTAGATAATACATCAGATGTATATACTGAGTTGCCTTCAAATACAACACCGTGTACTACAGGGTTAGTTACTACAGCAAAGTCAATTTTTACGCCTTCTGGAACAGATGTAAAGACTGGGTTTACTTCTGAGAAATAACCACTATTGCCCAAATTTTGTACATCTTTAAATACACCATCAACGGAAACAGCATCGCCTACTTTTTCAGATAGCAATGTCATTAATTGCGCTGCTTGATCTGCAGGAATGCCAGAGATAGATAAACCTGTAATTGTTTTACCTACATATGGGTTAACAGAATCAGCACTCACACCGGTAACATATTGTGCTTCAACAGATGTTACAGCTTGAGCTTGACCATTTTCTGCAACCTTATCCAAGTCTGTCCCGGCTGTAGTTTTAGAAACCATTTTAACTTGTTTATCGTCTGTTTTTAAAGCTCCGTTATTAACGGTAACTGTACCATCGGAACCTTGAACGACAGTGCCATCAGTGGATAATGTTGTGTCACCACGAGCAGCTAAAATAGCCGCATCAGTATTATCTTGTGTATTAGCGCCCTTTTCTGTACCCGCATTGTATACAGCTGCTTTAGTTGTTGTATCATCAGTAGTCGCAGTGTCTGCTGTAGCAGTTGCATTCATATCTGGTGTATAGCCTGTTTGTACTTCTGCAGCAAACACACTGCCAGTACCCATAACGGCAGTCAACACAGATGCTGCGAGCATACGTTTATAGGCTTTGCTTGTTAACATAAAATCCTCCTAAAATTATCCCTCTTTAAAGAGTATTAAATCTTTATTATTATATCATATAATACTGGGAATTAGTACTACTATAATTCAATTTTATGAAATTAAAATGACTATAATGAAGGCCCCTATTCAGTTTCTTCATTATAGTCATCATTGTTAGAATTCTCGTGTCCAACGTCCACCAATATAGGTACTACCTTTTGATGTATGCCAAGCATTAAACTTAACACTTCGTCGTAACGAATATTCAATACCGTATTTATTTTGTTTATTATTGATACCTTGCGTATAGGTAACCATCGTTCTCGGCAAGACATATTTGCCGATTTCGATATTATAATTCCCTGATGTATCCCTACTAGTAGGTTCGTTCGGATCTATGGAGCCTGTCGTAATATTAACACGATCTAGGCCCAATGCATTTTGCACCGCATCTTGTACATACCCGAAAGCAAACATTTGTGCACTAGCTACTGCTAATGCATTTGCATCTTCATTGGTAATTGTACTACTATTCGACGGCTCACCGCGACCAAAGGTCAACATGGAAATAATTTGTTGGCGCGACAATGAAGGTTCTGATTTAAGCGTTAAATCCATATGATCCACAGTACCTTTCACACCGAGCTGGATATTATACGTACCTATATTTGTTTCCGCATCAAGCTGAAGCATAGGTAGATACGATCCGGTCGCAAATGTTGCAGTTCCTTTATTAATATCGAAGGTGTGACTTAGATATTTAAAAGTACCACTTACTACATTAAACTGACCACTAGCTGAAGGCTCGAAAACAGAACCGCCAAAATGAACATCCCCTCTAATACGCATATCATATAAGGATCTATCATAAAGTCGTACATTTTTACCAGCATGTACATTAACATCAATCCCCAAATTACGCGTACTTTCACTAGTTTCTAGGGAAAGTGGAATTTTGAACTTCATGTTCTCTAGATTTAAATCGCCCATCAATGTAGGGATTCCCTCTTTTTCAGCTATATAGAGTTCCCCCTTTAATGGACCAGAAATATACTCGTTTGCTAAATCTAACCCATCCAATTGAATAGCTGCACGGTAATTAGTCATCATATGTCCCGACCAGTTAATCTTTGCCGCTAAACCAGCGGACCCTTTACCAGCAGACACGCGAGATTGGAAATCGACTTGTTGACCTGAGAAAATTAAATCCCCATCGATATCCTTAAGCTCATTACCTATGGTCTTTATCTTCATGGTACCATTGCGAACAGATACTGTACCGTACGCTTCTGGCTGATCAATAGTTCCCGTTACATGAACAACACCTTTTAACGCCCCAGTTGCGTCTTTCACCGTAGGAGTGATCAAAGGGATAACAGCCATATCAGCCTCATTAAAGTCAATAGTCATATCCATCGCTTTAGAGTCATTTGCATCTAGATATCCGGTCGTATATAACGCAGCTAGCGGAATCTTACCATATGCACTAAGCTTATAGTCCCCTTTAACCCCTTGAATGCGTTGAACATTGATAACATGATTTTCCATAGTGGCCAATACGAATCCTTGATCAATATCGATACCATTATAAGAACCATTGGCAAGGCTTGCAGACAATTCAACCTTAGGATTTTTTGTAGCTCCTGTCATATTAATAACACCGGTAACAGAACCAGTCGCATTAATATTATCGCCGATAAGTGGTAAAAATGGTTCAACATCCACATCACGAACGGCGATTTGTAGATCTGCATCACCATCCAAATCAACAGTACCACCAGCCGCAATTAGTCCATCATCAACAGGTAGTTTTAATGTGCGAATGTTAAATTTACGATTTTCTAGACTTGCGTCTATCTTTGCATCGCCTACTACCTTAGAGTCAATAGTTACATCCTTAATTGAGCCCACCACATTAAGGCTTGGATTACCATAGGTACCACCTAAATCAACAGTACCACTCAAAGAACCGTCTAATTTATCCACCGGTTTTCCAAGTAACGATAATAGATTGCTTACACGACCATTTGTTACCTGTAACATGCCAAATAATCTCTTATCTCCTACAGTAGACATACCTGCGCGCGCCATATAATGACCACCATTTTCTTCATCGAATTCAAATTTTTCTAAATTGACAACGGTTTTATCTGCATATAATGTACCAGAAATATTGGTGATACCTTCGCCATTGATGGTTAAGAAATTAGATGTTACTGAGCCATTAAAATTAGGATTATATAAAGAGCCTCCAATATGCCCCTTAGCCTGTACATAGCCTTTTACATCATAATCAGTATTGACTAATAACCTACCAATATCTATATCTTTACCTTCTAAATCGATATTTAAGGCATCTTCTGACACGGTACCAGAGCCTTGAATTACGGCACCATACCCTTGAATAGTAAACTTAGGTAATGTAAGAATCTTATTTTCTAATGTATAATCGGCCTTTGCATCACTAATTAATTTACCATTATAGGAACCGTCATATAAATGAACATGGCCCTGAACATATGGATTATCTAAAGTGCCCTGAATTTCGTTTTCAGATTCAAACCAACCAGTAAGTGGAACATCAGAAAACGGTCTAATTAAGTTCTCTATTCGAACAGCTTTTGCACGCGCTCGCATATTAAGTGCATTAGAATTCAAATCAAGTGTACCCTCTATAGTAATGGCGCCATCTCCATCACCTATAGATGTATCGGTTAATTCTAATATATGATTTTGAATCGTAAAGCCTGCATTAATGGAATTAAAATGAGCTCCACCATACACAATCTCAGGACTTGTAACACTACCAGTCACAGATGGATTGTCTAAGTTTCCTGTAACGGAGGCATAGCCTGTAATATTACCAGATATGCTAGTACCAACAAGACTTGAAAAATTAGATGCATCTAATGAATCAGCCGATAAGGATAGATTCAATAAATTATTATCAATCGTCCCATATCCACTAAGTTGGCCATCCCCTATTGCCCCTGTAAGCGCTATATTCGTTAAGTTACCTGCGTTATTAAAGCTAACTTGAGCAGAATCAATGGATATACCACGCACGGATAGGCTCGTTCCCACTATATTACCTTCTAAGGAGGTAATATCACTATGTTTGCCTCTTACAGAAAATTCACCATTCACAGTGCCAGACACTGGTGTAGATAAATTTTGTGTAAACGGAGCTATTTCTGCATTATGAATAGTCCCATCAATGGAAAATTCACCGCTATCAATACCGTATTGGCCTTTGCCTTTTACGCTACCATTACCAATGTACAATGAAGCATCATGAATATCCACGGTACCATTAGAATAACTAAAATTAGCCTCACCACTATCGATATGATAGTTATCATACGAGATGGCATCACTCTTTATAGAACCAGATACATAAGGATTAACACTCGTGCCGCCGATATGAACACGACCACCTACGTTACCAGTAATTTGATTCTTGGTAAAAGCCTCTAAAGCTACAGAATCAGCAACAGCATTTAAGTTTAAACCAACCTCGTCCCCTAATGTTACTAAACCATTTACCTTAACAGCTTGATCGTTTACATACCAACCACTATGACTGATTAAAATGGTATTGTTTTGGAAGAAAATCTTACCATTCCCTTGTCCAATTTGATATGTAGTAGAACCATTTTTATAGGTACCACCTACGCCATCAAAGGCTACATTACCAGACATGGAATACTTGCCATCACGGCCTGTAATCTGTGTTTTTACATCATGCAACATCCCGGATGTTATAGATAGATTTTTATTGGATGGAGCCATACTCATAAAGCCTGATATATCAACGGCTTCAGCTTGGATAAATAAATCAAAATCATCCATTTTGTTCATGTCAATTGAGCCATTAACAGCAATCGAATGGTCATCTAAGAGTCCATTTAATGCGCCTTTTGTCATACCATCAACATTTAAGGCTATATTGCCATCTAGATTGGATAGCCTATGTACATTGCCATCTTTAAATCGAACAGCACCTGTAGCATCATGAACGACGATATTGCCATCAAATGATTTCTTAGCACTTTTGGACGATGGTTCTAATAAAGAATTTACATTCCAAGATCCATCAGCTAATTGCCACACATGAATGTCCGGTTTTTCTAAAGTAATGGTAGAAACGATGGCTGCACCACTTGAATTCCCCATCAAAATCGATGGAACAGATGTATATTTCATCGATACATTCATAGTTGGAACAGCTGCCACCAAATGGTTATTCTCATCGCGCAATGATACATTTTGCAGTACTACATCGCCATCCCAAGTGATGTGCATAGAATCATACTGAATTGTACCCCTTACTGTATTATGTAGTTGTTCCTGTACCATGGGCGCCACATAGCGTTCTGCAATTGGATTGATGGAAGTAGCTATTCCAGCCACACCTAATCCTAACACTGCCGCACCAATAAGGCACCATTTTTTCCGTGTCATAGGAAACCCCACGCCTAAAAAACTACGCTTATTTATACATCAATATTACCATACTCTATGATATTTCAATAGTATATGATGCATAAATTTTATGAAATCAAAATGTAATTTATCCTAGTTAATCATAAAAAAATGACGACCGCTAAAGCAGTCGTCATCCGATTAATCATCGTAATATATTATCGGTTATACGATTATTTTTTTGTAGGTGCAGCTGTTGCCAATGCTGCTAATTGTTCTACAGCACCACTATTGGCAATCACATTTGCACCTTGACCTACAGGCGTATCTAAAGGAACACCTGTTGCTTGTTCAAGAGCAGAAATACTTACATTGTAATTATATAGAGCATCTACATAATTATTACGAGATTCTGTTAATTTAGTTTCCGCATCGAGTACATCAAGGTTTGTTCCTACACCAGCACGGTAACGAAGCGTTGCAATACGGAAATTTTCTTGCCCCTGTTTAACAGCAGTTTGCGTGCTTTGAATTGTTTGTTCTGCAGACCGCAAGTTAAGGTATGCTTGTTGTACTGCAAGATTTACCTTATCTACAGCAGCCAAGTTAGCTTCTTTAGCTTTTTCTAATGTATCTTGAGCGACCTTAATTTTATTTTGTGTTTGGCCCCCATCCCACAAGCTCCATGTCGCAGATGCGCCAATATGCCAAGATTTACTGCTTGTACCAAAGTAACCATCAGGATCAGCATAGCCACGACCAGCCTCAACACCTACAGTTGGTAAATAGCCAGATTTTTCAGCCTTTAATGCCTCTTCAGCTTGTTTCACAGCCATTGCAGATTGTACAAGGGCAGAACGATGAAGCATTGCATAAGCCTTTGCTTGCTCTAATGTAACTGCATATGGTTTATATTGCAAATCATTTTCTGCTGTTGTAATAGATGTTTGTGCAGGATATGCGATGACTAGATTCAAATTTGCTTCTGCCAAATTTGCTGCATTTTGAGCTTTTACAAGATTAGTTTGAGAATCTGCCAAATTAGTATCAGCCGCTAATACATCAGAATTAGCTACAAGGCCTACATTATATTGAGCCTTAACACTATCTACATGACCTTGATAGTCCTTAACCGCTTGGTTCGCTACGTCTACCTTATTACGATACATAATCAATGTATAGTAACCATTGATAGCATCATATTTGGCTTGTTGTAATGCTTCTTCATAAGCAGCACCACTACCTTCACGAGCAAAACGAGACTTATCAATATTAGCATCTAGTGCAGGACTAAATACAGGTGCTTTAATCGTGAAGCTATGTTGACCGCTCTTAGTAGTAGCAGTTCTACCTGTCATAGCATTGGCACCATGATTACGAGTACCTTGCCATGCGTAGGATACATTAGGATTTTTTCCCGCTGCAGTAGCACTTACTGTTGCTTTTGCCGCTTGGTAGTCCCACAAGGTTTGTTTTGCCGTGCGATTATTCGCCAATGCAAGAGAGACTGTACTATCTTCATTTAGGTTCAATGCAGCTTCATATTGTTGTGTATCTTGAGAAGCTTTTTGAGCTAATTGTTGTTGCGTTAATTGAATCGCTTCTTTTTGAAGTTTTGTAAGTTTATCACCATTATTGACAGATGTAGAAACAACGTCACTTGCGAATGCACCTGTTGTAGCCATCGATAATATTACGGCTAAAGAAAAGGCCTTCTTATTCATACGTATACCTCCACACGATATGTGTTTTAAAAGACTTGTTTAATACCAAAGTAGGTGCCTCCATTTGAAGAACCAAATGGGCGTGTCATTTGCACAACACCGTACGTATTATTATGTAAGCGTATATCAGAACGTAGTCGATATTTAGGATGATTTAGATCATACATAGCTGCAGAAACGCCAAAAGACCCACGTGGATTATAGTCAATGCCAAATCCGAGCTTGCTTTCAAAAATACCGCCGCGTACTAACCATTTATTGGCGATAAATTTACCACCATTCAAATCAAAATCAGTTCCATCACCAATGTTAGAAAGTCCAAATTCGCCCATGCCTTTATCTGTGTAAACACGAGCACGACCATTGATACGAACCTCTTCTTGATTTGTATTATAAAGTAAATCCACAGAAGGTTCTACTTTAATAGATGACTTTTTTTCAGAACCATTAGCCTCCGCGGAACCATTAGAGTTTTCAGATGCATATGGTTTGCCACCTAACAATTTATTGACACGAGCAGAAATTTGCTCTGTATTATGCAATGTTGCTTTAATATTTTCTTGTGCTTTTGGGTCCGTTACGGTTCCTTCCATGGAACGCGCCATATGGTCAACACGATCTGTAGTTTGTTTAATATTTGTTAAAATGGCACGCATGTCATTACCAGCATTACCATCGGCATTAAATTGTTGAGCCACTTGATTTAGTTGAGCCGTCACATCTGCCATATTCTGTGTAACTGCTACCGCATTATCAGCCATAACAGCCGTAGATTGTAAGGAATGTTTTAATGCATCCTGAGTCTTAGGATCACCAATAATAGTATTAATGGATTGCAACATTTGTTCTGTACCAGCCATTAGTTTTTGAGCGCTTTGCATGGCTTTATCCATCGCATCAACACCTTCACCCTTAACGGAATCTCCATCATGTAAATAAACAGTTGATTTCCCCGGTGAAATTTGAATAAATTTATCTCCTAAGAATCCATCAGATCCTAAGGTAAAGGTTGAATCGCTTGGTATTTGTGTTTTATCGTCGATTTTCATCTTTACCATAACCCCAGATGGTGTGATTTCAATATCCGAAACTGTACCAATTGCGACACCAGAAAATTTAACCTGATTGCCATTTTTCAACCCATTAACTTGAGCAAAATCACCAGTAATCGTCATCTGCGGTTTTGCAAATACGTCTATGCGTCCCACAAATATGATTCCCAGTACAAACAACACAATACCTACAATTGTGAAAGCCCCTACTTTAGCTTCCGTCGTCCACTTCATTATATGTCTCTCCTTGTTACGATATCGATAGCCTCCGCCTCACCATGAATAAATTGTTGCACCTTAGGATTAGGTGAGTTTTTAAAATCCTCAGTTTTTGATACTTCTATAAATTTCCCCTTATCAAGCAATGCAATTCTGTCAGCCACATAAAAAGCAGACTGCATATCATGAGTTACTACGATAGATGTACAACCCAATCGTTCTTGCATACCTCGGATGAGCATACTAATGGTCCCCGATGTGATAGGGTCTAGACCTGACGAAGGTTCATCGTACAAGATGAGCGTCGGGTCTAGCGCGATAGCCCGAGCAAGACTCACCCTTTTTTTCATACCCCCAGATAACTCATTAGGCATGTAAGATTCATAACCGCTCAAACCAACCCAGCCAAGTCGTTCAGCAACAATGTGCTTAATCTCATCATCACTCATATTGGTATGTTCTCTTAGACCGAAGGCGACATTTTCCCCCACTGACATAGAGTCAAATAGTGCGGAGTATTGAAATACCATGCCCATCTTTTGTCGTACCTTATTAAATTCTTCTTCAGATAATGTAGTAATATCTACACCATCTACAATAATTTGGCCCGATGTGGGACGTTGTAAACCTATAATCAAGCGTAATAGAGTACTTTTACCACTACCACTACCACCTAAAATGACAAGCGTTTCTCCATCTGCAATGGTTAGATTAACAGAATCTAATATTACACGCGTGTCATAGGCTACAACTACATCACGTAATTCAATCATAAAGCCCTCGTTCGAGATAATCGATTAAAAGAGTAGAGTCGATAAAAAATAATTCAACACAAATACTAAGATAATACTAGTTACAACAGAGCTAGTAGTGGAAAAACCAACTGCTTCGGCCCCCATCTTTGTATGCATCCCCTTATAGCACCCTACAAGAGCGATGACAGCACCAAAAACGCTAGATTTAATTAACCCCAATGTAAAATCAGAAATGGTTGAAAACATTTGTATCGAATCTAAATAGGTGGCTGGTGCTAGCCCCTTTATAGCGGTAGCTACAAAATAACCGCCTACTATACCAATGACAACGCCATAAAATGCAAGAATTGGTACCATAATCATACAAGCTACAACACGAGGTACAACGAGATACCCAATCGGATTTACAGCCATAACCCGTAATGCATCGATTTGTTCTGTAACCTTCATCGTACCAATTTCAGCCGTAATGGCAGCCCCTACACGGCCTGCTAATACGACGCCTACAAGAATAGGCCCTAATTCACGGCCCATTGCAACGGCCATGAGTCCACCAACCGTCCCTTGAGCACCATAGGTAATCAATACATCGGTAATTTGTAGTGTCATTACACCACCTGCAAATAATAGTGTCAGGCTAATAATCGGTAGTGAGTCTACGCCAAGATGAGCCATCTGTTGCAGTACATGCCATGCATTGAGCATTTTTAATTGTTTTATGGTCTGCCATACAAGTAGCATAGCAGTACCCACATTCGATAGACCGGCCATTACATTGCGACCTATCATCTCAAGCCAATTCACAACAGCCCTCCCCTTACTTACTATTTGCTTATATTTCGAATTTTACTCTACTTGATCATTCGAAGGTTTATCATTAGATGGTTTGTCATTCGAAGGTGCATCACCTGCTGGTTTATCCTTGGATGGTTTTTCCTTGGTTGGTTTAGTAACAGTTTTATCTTTTTTATTTTGAGATGCCTTGGAATCTTTTTTATTACCTTGATCTTCTAATTCCAATTTATGTTCCATCTTAACCTGTTCTTTAGCTTCTTTAGCACGTTTAGCTAATGCTTTGTCACGGTCTTTAACACTCATAACTTGGATTGTAAATTGACCGTCCCCTTGAACGATATACTCTGTGTCGATAGCAGTTTTTTCATTTTTCTTTTCATCATCTTTGCCATCGCTAAGGTCTTCACTACCTTTTTTCTTTTTAAGGTCTCCAGGGCTAGGTTTATCTTCTACACCTTGAAGTTTTGCCTTTTTCACAGAACTTGTAGAAGCCTCTTCATTTACAAGACTAACGCCATCTTCTAAGATTTCTACAACAATTTGATTATTCGTATCAGTCTTTTGTAATTCGTCAAACAAATCGTTAAAGTCTTTGTAAACTTTTAAACGGCGTAGAACTTCATCAGTCAAATTATATTTTTGTTTTTCTAATACATATGGCAATGGAATCTCGCCACCACCACGAACCTCTAAGGTGTATTTACCTAAAGGTTGGTCCTTAGGCACTGTGAAGAATACCTCTTTATTAACTTTTTCCCCACGATATGGTTCTAATGTAACGTCAACTACAATCGTGTCACCAGGAGATACAACGGTCGATGATGCAGCTGCATCCACAAGTTTTGCCGTTTTCTTATCTTGCGTTACCTCTGTTTCCACATTGATATCCGCAATTTCATAGTTAATAAATCGATTGTTCATCAATACATCGATAACATTGTAAAATTCATCAACCGTTTTTTCACTAATGGATTCAGAGCTATAAAACATATTTGTTCGCGTTAATGATTTTTGTTCACCATTACGTGGTGTAATCGTATAGGTAATTTTAGCAGTACCAGCACCACTGCGATCTAATGTCTTATTCAACATATTATACAGTGCTGTAGCCGCTAATGTAGGTGTCATATCCTTATCTTCAATAACCTTTACATTAGACTGCTTATCACGGCCCATATCGATATCTTTTAAATGAAAGCGAACTGGAATCCCGCTAGAAATAGTACCAGAAACACCGGCAATACCTGCGCCACGGTCCTCTGTAACGGTACCGATTTCACGTCCCATAGAACCTAGTTTAAAGGCTGATTCATAACTTTTAACAACCGTAAAAATATTGGCATTATGCATAAAATAATTAGCAGAACCATGTTTTAAAAAAGGATGCCCAAAGGCTACCATTTGTTTGCCATCAACATAGGTAACGGTCCCAATAGCACCGAGTTTTAAATCGCCATCAACCAATAACGCTGCTACAGAACCACCAGCCTCTAAAGGCTTCGCAATATCATCACTACTAGAACTAGCAGTATCATAGGTTTCGTAATTGTATTGAGGTAATTTTGATTTAAAATACTCCATAGATGTACTATCAAATCCATAGGCCATCAAAGGAGTCTTCATTGGAATTAATTGTTTATCTGACCAGGTATTTGTCAAATTCTTTTCATATGGTATATTCCATAATTTCACCATATCTTCGATAGGCGTTATCATGCCAATCGTGCCATCCGCAAAGCCCCAACCATATGCTACGGCACCTACAAGTTTCCCATTAATGTATACAGGACTACCACTCATACCATGCGCAATGCCACCGGTCTGTTCCATAACAGGGCCAGAAAACTTTGCGAGAATCAAATGTCCAGATGGGCCTTTATCCTTCATAACGCCCAATACCTTAACATTAAAATTAGATATCGTATCCCCTACTATTACTGTTTTTGCTATACCTTCCATACCAGTCTGTACATCTTGAACAGGCATAAAATCAACTGCCTGTGCCGATGATAGAGCACTACAGAAGAAAAGCGCCAGTATCGTTTTTCTATACCGACGCCAAGAATGAGAAAACTTCATTCCTATCTCCTTTATTTGCTTTCTACAGTGACAACGACTTGATCACGAGAAATATCCGAACCTACTGTAACATCAACTGCAGTCACAGTGCCATTCACCGTGGATTTAGCTGCCGCCATAGGGCCTGCCAATGTTTCTACAGTCACCAATGTTTGACCTTCTGTAACAGAAGTGCCAACAGCAACAGTAGAAGCAACTTTACCTGTTAATACACTTTGGTATGATACAGGGGCCGCCATTACAGAAGTAATCCCTAGTGCTGTTAAAGCCGCTAAGGCTAAAAATGTCTTTTTCATAACGATCCCTCCTTTTACAATAGAATACATAAAGACATTATACTAAATATCTAGCTTTTTTTCAAACAAAATTGTATGCAATATATCACTTAATTATAAGCATTTTTTCATAAGCACTAGGTGTTTCATTACCTTTGTGAGTATAATGACCACCAACCTCTACATCAACACTGCCTTGATTGGATAATTCAAAGCCATTGATAGCCCCTAAAGAGGTCAATAAGTTAGCCCCTTCTTCCAGTGTAACACCGACAGACGAAGCATTGTGTTTATCTACAGTGGCTACAACGAGTTTTTCATCCTTTGTGGTTCCGATGAAACTTCGACTACGATTCGTAGAGTCTTTAGGTCCCACATAATTACCATTATGTAAAACGAGTGTGCCCCCTTCAACCATAGCACCGCCAGCAGTCTCTACCTTCGCAAGCTCCTGACGTGGTTGCAATACAACAGGCGTGCCCACTTTTAACGGTTTTAATGAAGCTATGGCCTCACCATGAGCAGATAATACAAATTGATTAACCCCTAATGCGGAATTGCCATTTCCTACCTTAATAACCTTCCCATTACTTACTGTCACTTCATAACCGAATTCATTTGTTTCCGTACTTTTACCAAAACTAGATGTATACAGCGTAAGAGCATTATTTCTACGAGGACCATTTACGGCGGTTATCACCAACGTAGATTTAGGTGTCTTAGCCTGTAGCAATGGTTTCTTCTCTTCTATAAAATATCCTCTACTCGGCGTATAGCGAAGAACGCCAACAGATTGAATGCGATTTAAATCCACCTCTCCAGAAGCACTAACAGAATATGGTTTATCAAAGTTCTTTCCTGGAACGGATAAACCGACAGAGGCAATGTGTTGCTGTGAAATCGAAGACAACGGTTTTCCACTAGGCACACTTGCTACTACCATTGGCGCATCATTATTAACTGTCATCGCATAAGCGCGAATCAACCCCTCGTTAACGGCTGTTTTTATATTAGCAGTCTGAATTGATGCACCTACACTTTTTGTTGTCTTCTGGCTATAATCCGAAAACAAATCAACAACTACACGATTGGGATTTGATAAGGTGAAAGCATGATAATTAATCGATTGATTTGCAGTTAATCGAACCTGCAAGCCATCATTGATAGGTTGAAAGGACATCCCCTTTAACACACCGGTTTTATGTGTGGTACGATCTGCGGCATTGGAAATTTTATTCGTTGTATTGGCTAAGTTTAAGGTAACCGTATTTTGGTTTGCATTATATGACTTAGTCCAAGATAAAGGTAATTCAGTCATATCAAAAACAATACGGCTTGCACCATCATAATCAGATACTCGCACGGCAGTTAAATCACCGGCATAAGCAGTAACAGTAGTTGTTACCATAATAGATGCCATTATAGCGGCTGTTTTAAGGCGTATCATCATCGAACTCCTTTACAATATATAGAGTTTATAAATCTTGTATGTCAACGTATTCTGTTATAAATCAGAACTAGATATAACAACTTAAATTAGATTATATTTTATTATTAATTTTATACAATCTATTTACTTGTAGTATACACTATTTCTCGTAAGAATTCAAAAAGCTGAGGCAGTTTCCCACCTCAGCTTAAAAAAATTTTATTGTAAGTCTTCTAATGTATCTCGCAATGATGACATTTCATCTAATGTTTTTGCTACCCCTTTAATCACCGCATATCTTGGTAATTCGACTAAATAAGCAGCTATACCAACAGACCGAGAAATAACACGATCAAGTCCACTAATCAAAGCCCCACCACCGGTGAGAATGATACCATGATCACCTATAGCAGCCACTAATTCAGGTGGCGTTTTTTCCAATATAGACTTGATTGCCTCAAGAATACTCATAACTTGAGACTCTAATGCACGTTGTATCTCTAACGAATGTAATGTAACCATCTTAGGCAAACCGCTAATAGCATCACGGCCTCGAATTTCTACCTCTCGCTCTTCAGAACGCCGATCGACCGTGCCTGCAGATATCTTTATTTCTTCTGCTGTTAAAGGACCAATGACGAGCTTTTTCTTACGTCGCACATATTGAATAATGGCTTCATTGAAAGAGTCCCCTCCAATACGTAATGATTCACTCACCACTACGCCCGTATCGCAAAGAACGGCAATATCCGTAGTGCCACCACCTATATCTACGACCATAGCACCGACCTTGTCAGCTTCATTTAAATTTGTGCCCATAGCCGCCGCTAAAGGTTCTTCAATAAGAACCGTCTTCTTAGCGCCGGTTCGTAATAATGCTTCAAGAATAGCACGTTTTTCAACAGGAGTAATTCCCGATGGAACACAAACAACGATACGCGTTTTCATAAGACGCGATGCAGGAACAACAGAACGAATAAAATACTTTAGCATAAATTCCGTCATGTCGTAATCAGCAATAACGCCTGCCTGCACAGGTCGTATAACTTCAATTCCCGTCGGAGTTCGCCCAATCATGCGACGTGCGCTTTCACCTACAGCTAATACATCGCCAGTCCGAGTATCTTTCGCTACACAGGCTGGTTCATCTAGCACAAGGCCCTTGCCCTTAACATAGATCAAAACATTAGCCGTACCTAAATCGATACCCAAATCAAATGTAAGGGAACGACCAAATTTAAATACTGTCTCTCCTACATTCTGAGGGGACACAATACGCTTCAATGTCATAGCTGGAGTAGTCTTTGCTATAGGCATTGTCCGTTTTTGACGACGTTCTTTACGGCGTAATTCCGTCACCTTAACCATAGCTGCTCGCGAAGTACGCTCTACAACCGACTCTTTTTTAGCATTTACATCATTGTCTTGACTGCGACGCAAAGCCGGCACTTGTTTACGCCGGCTTCGTTTCTTATTATTCTGTTTTGGCCTTTTGTTCTTATTCGTCAACCCGAACAATATCGGCACCTAACCTTTTCAATTTACCCACTAAATCATCATAACCGCGATCGATATGATGCAAACGACCCACTTCTGTTGTACCTTCTGCAGCTAGGCCTGCACAAACTAAAGCCGCCCCAGCGCGTAAATCAGTTGCATTTACAGCAGCGCCATGTAAGGATTGCATACCTTCTACGATAGCTTGTCGATTGTCAATATCGATATGCGCCCCCATCTTACGCAATTCTGCAACATGCATAAAACGGTTTTCAAATACAGTTTCCGTTACTGTACTCGTACCTTCCGCAATAGTGGTAAAGGCCATAAATTGAGCTTGCATATCTGTAGGAAATCCAGGATATGGCAATGTTTTAATATCTACAGCTTTTAAGCCTTTGCCAGTGCTAATAACACGAATTCCGTCAATATCTTCTTCTACAGTAACACCCGCTTCTTTCAACTTAGCTACCACTGGTTTCAAATGTTCAGGCAAGGCATTTTCTACGAATACATCACCACCAGCCATAGCCGCAGCAATTAAATATGTACCAGCTTCAATACGATCTGGAATAACGGTATGGATAGCACCATGCAAGGATTCTACACCTTCAATACGAATCACATTCGTACCTGCACCGCGAATATTGGCACCCATCGCATTCAAGAATGTAGCTAAATCAACGATTTCTGGTTCTTCTGCAGCATTTTCAATAACTGTTTTGCCCTTAGCCATAGAAGCCGCCATGATTACATTTTCGGTAGCCCCTACGCTTGGGAAATCCAAATAAATTTGTGTACCTTGTAACCCCTCTGGAGCATGCGCATATACATAATCTTCTGTAATTTCAATCTTAGCACCTAGTGCTTCAAATGCTTTTAAATGTAAATCGATAGGACGCGCACCAATAGCACAGCCACCAGGCATGGAAATTTTTGCTTCCCCTTTGCGAGCCAACAATGGTCCCATCACAAGGAAGGAGGCTCTCATTTTTCGAACTAATTCATAAGGAGCTTCCGTAGCTGTCAACATAGATGCATCGAAGATAATTTCATCATCAGCTTCGTTTCGTGTAATCTTAACGCCCAAAGATTCTATAACTTGGGAGATTGTACCAACATCCTCCAAATTTGGAATTTCCAATAATTTACTCGGTGTTGATGCTAATAAAGTAGCTGCAATAATAGGCAACACCGCATTTTTCGCACTACTAACGCGCACGCGACCATTCAGCTGATTACCGCCTTTAATAACGAGCTTTTCCAAAAGAATTCCTCCTACATTTCTTATATTAAAATGGTTATATTCATGTATAACCATTTTCGTCACACTGTTATATACTAACGATTATTATACTATTTTTTAGGCTTTCTCATCAAGTAAAAACCCCTAAGATTATCAATCTAATCTTAGGGGTCTACACGGACTATATAATGAAAGCAAAGAAATTAACGAGCTTTCAATGTTGTTAATTTTTCATCTCTATGAATAGTATCTAGGAATCGTACAGTACCTGTTTTAGAGCGCATTACAATAGTATGAGTACGAGCACCGCCTGGGAAGTATTGAATAGGATTCAATAAATTACCGCGTGTAATCGCTGTAGCAGCAAAGATTACATCATCAGTACGAACTAAATCATCTAGTGTCAATACTTGGTTAACATCTTTAACACCCATTTCATGGCAACGACGAATTTCTTCTTCGTTCCCTGGTTTCAAACGAGCTTGCATATCGCCACCGGCACATTTAAGTGCTGCTGCTGCTAATACGCCTTCTGGTGCACCACCAGTGCCGACTACCATATGTACGCCGGAACCTTCGATACAACATTCCATCGCAGGGTTAACATCACCATCAGAAATAAGCATAATACGAGCGCCTAAATCACGAGCTTCTTTCATTAAGCCATAATGACGTTCGCGATCTAGCATTACCAAGTTGATTTCATCAACCTTACGGCCCATCTTTGCAGCTACGTTTTGAATATTTTCGGTCAAAGATTTTGTAATATCAATAGCGCCTGCACCACGAGGACCTACGCAAATTTTTTCCATGTACATATCAGGTGCATGTAATAAGCCACCCTTTTCAGCAATGGCCATAACAGCAATAGCACCATTTTGGCCTTTTGCAATCAAATTTGTACCTTCGATTGGATCTACTGCAATATCTACTTCTGGACCGCCAGCACCAACATGTTCACCAATATATAACATAGGAGCTTCGTCAATTTCGCCTTCACCGATAACAACGGTACCGGAAATACGGACAGAGTCAAATGCTTGACGCATTGCATCAACTGCTAAGCCATCAGCTTCGTCTTTTAGACCTCGACCTAACAAACGACCACTACGAAGTGCAGCTGCTTCGACTACACGAGCAAATTCTAAAGATAAAGTACGATCCATTTTAGGGCCTCCTTAAAAAGATGTTTATATTACTTATTGATTAGCTTGTTTCCAATCAGCCATGAATTTTTCTAACCCCGCATCAGTCAATGGGTGTTTCATAGCTTGTAACAACACTTTATATGGCACTGTTGCAATATGGGCACCAGCTTTCGCACATTGTAAAATATGCAATGGTGTACGTACGCTAGCAGCGATAATTTCAGTATTAATACCATGAATAGCAAAGATATCCGCAATATCTTGAATTAATGTCAATCCATCCATGCTAATATCGTCAATGCGGCCTACAAAAGGGCTCACGAATGTGGCACCAGCACGAGCCGCCAATAATGCTTGATTAGCAGAGAAAATCAATGTTACATTTGTCTTAATGCCTTCTTTTGAAAGCACTGCAACGGCTTTTAAACCTTCTGGAGTCATTGGGATTTTAACAACTACATTAGACCCGAGTTTTACAAGCTCATGCGCTTCTTCAATCATACCCGGTGCATCACTAGCAATAACCTCTGCACTCACAGGGCCCTCTACAAGATCAGCAATTTCCTTGATTACTTGTTTTAAATCGCGTTTAGCTTTCACAATCAAGGATGGATTTGTCGTTACCCCGTCAATAAAGCCATAAGAGTAGGCATCTTTAATTTCACTAAATTCGGCTGTATCAATAAAGAATTTCATGGGACCTCCTTATTTGGCAGGCGTAATTTTTTCTACGCCGCCCATGTATGGAACCAACACCTTAGGAATCACAACGGAACCATCTGGTTGTTGATTATTTTCCAAAATTGCCGCTACGGTACGACCTACTGCAAGGCCAGAACCATTCAATGTATGAACGAATTCAGGTTTGCCTTTAGGACCACGACGGAATTTAATATTTGCACGACGAGCTTGGAAGTCCGTCATATTAGAGCAAGAAGAAATTTCTCTATATTTATTTTGTGCAGGCATCCATACTTCTACGTCATACGTTTTAGCAGAACCAAAGCCGATATCACCAGTACACAATGTAATAACACGGAATGGCAATTCTAATAGGCGTAATACTTCTTCTGCATTATCTGTCAATTTTTCTAATTCATTCCAAGAATCTTCTGGTTTTGAAAGTTTTACCATTTCTACCTTGTTAAATTGATGTTGACGAATCAAGCCACGTGTATCACGGCCAGCTGAACCTGCTTCAGCACGGAAACATGCAGTAAATGCAGTGTAATATTTAGGCAATTCATCTTCACTCAAGATTTCACCGCTGTGATAATTTGTTAATGTAACCTCAGCAGTAGGAATCAAAAAGTATTCTGTATTCTCAACGTGGTACATATCTTCAGCAAATTTAGGCAATTGACCTGTACCTGTCAACGTTTCACGAGTTACCATATATGGTGTCATCATTTCTGTATAGCCTTGCTTATCAACATGAAGATCAACCATGAAGTTAATAAGAGCACGTTCTAAACGAGCACCTAAGCCTTTATATACGGTAAAGCGAGCACCGGACATTTTTACAGCACGGTTAAAATCAAGAATATCTAATTCTTCGCCGATATCCCAATGCGCTTTTGGTTCAAAATCAAATTGACGTGGTTCTCCCCATTTGCGTTGTTCTACATTTTCGTCTTCATCAGCACCAACAGGAACAGATGCATCACACATATTTGGCAACATCAATGCAGCATTGCGCAAAGATTCTTCTACTTCACGAATGCGACCATCTAACTCAGAGATTTCGTCGCCAACGCGTTTCATTTCTGCAATTTTATCATCTGCATTTTCTTTATTGCGTTTTAATTGGCTGATTTCTTCTGTTACAGAATTACGTAATGCCTTTAATTCTTCAACCTTTTGAATCAATTGTTTTCGTTCATCATACGCAGCAACAAAGGTGTCAAGATCACCCTTTGTATGACGATTATCCAAATTTTGTTTTACTAATTCGAGATTTTCTCGGACAAATTTCAAATCTAACATAGTATCAGCCTCTTCTATTATGTCGTACAATTTAGTATTTTAATACACTTAAGTATACCATAAAATATAGCATTATTCATCATCTTCTTCATCGAGAAGATAATCCTTAGCCATCCATTTACGGGTCGCAGTGAAGGAAATAGTGACCCATTTCTCTGTAGGATTACCGCCGATTTCTTCATCGATTTCATTTCGAATACGATCGAGTTCCGCTATTGTTTGATAAGGAAACTTCTTTGGCACTAGAATATCAATCTCTATGATACGCGAGTTACCATAAGCCTGTACACTCGTCACATAATCCTTAAATGAATATTTTTCCATAAAACGATCCATGATTTCTTGTACCTCATCATGTAAAGACGAAGGTGCCCAACCTAATATCTGTTTCGTAGACGGTACAAGAATCTTAATAACCGACGGAATCATTTGCAATGATAATACTATTAAAACAATAGGGTCAATATATACCGCCAAATAACTGTATGATGTATCCTCTAACAAGATAGCAGCTATAAAGCTGATGAGGAGGGCTGCCTCAAGCCACGCGTCAACAGACCAGCTCACATTATCAAACTTGATCAGATTCGATTGTAAACTTTTATTAATGCGATGTACGTAAAAATAATATGCTGTATCGGCTATAGTAAAGAAAATAGCATAGTAAATAGCTATACCGAAATCAACATGGCGACCACCATTTAGTAAATCCCCTATACCACTAATCAGTGCGTATAATACAATCAATAGGATAAAAAATCCTTCCACAACGAGCACAAGAGGCTCAAACTGCCAATATCCAAACTGGAACCGTTTACTTGTTTCGCGCGCTACCAATTTGGCCGTCATAAGCATCATAATCTTAATGATTACATCGATGAATGAAAATATACCATCTAATAATACGGCACTAGAACCAGTAATTACACCCATAATAGTACCACTAACGGCCACCAACGACATTAATGCAACGGACTGCTTTAGTAATCGTTGTTCTATGGAACGCCTTGCAGCTAATATATCCATAATTACCCCCTTTTATACCTATATTATTTCATTATACTCTAATATTGAGTATTTTTAAAATCACACAAAATAGCCCCCCACTATTAGAATTCTATACTTCTAATAGCAGAGGACTATTCAAAGGAGATAGTATCGCCAAAGTTCTTATAACAATAGCTTAATGGTACTATTTACCAATATTATGTTCTAAATCAAAACGATCGGATACGAAACCGTATAATGTCCAACCTGCAAAGGTTACAATAGAACCGTATGTCATAGCGTCAAAACCAGATGCATACAATGCATATAAGCTATATAAGGAACCGATAAAGGCGATGAATGTCGTACCTTTAAGTTCACTACCAGCACGTTTTGCAGCTTTCATCAATACGATAACGGCACCCATGGATAATAGATAAGGAATAATATTCGTTACAACGGCCAAGTTAACCAATGTTTCGAATTGTTCACTTAAGGAAGGACTAATTGTCATCAAACTCATAAGAGATTGCAAGATAGTAATTGTTACCATACCAACTACTGGAGCATCTTTAGATGTAATTTTACTGAACAATTTAGGGAAGTAGCCTTCGTCAGCGGCACCTTTAAATACATTCGCAATCGTGAACTGCCAACCAAGCAAGGAACCGAAACAAGACATAACCATAAGGCCCATAACGATTTTACCAACTGTACCATTGAACATGGACGCGAACGCTAGACCGAATGGTGCGTTACTATTAACGAGTTCGCTAGCTGGTACGATACCAAATATCATATTAGTAGAAACGATATAAATCGCAGCAGCGCCTAATGTGCCACCAAGAACGGCTTTTGGTACATTCTTTTCTGGATTATCTACAGCATCAGCATTAGCACATGCGGATTCTAGACCAAGGAAAGCCCACAATGTCATGGCGATGGAGTTTGTAGCCGCTTCGCCAAATGGCATGTTGTTGACATTCCAGTTTGCCACATACATATCTGCGGAGAAATATGCCCAACCTACAGTACTAATTACAAGTACTGGTGCAATAACGCCCCATACAGTAAAGCTAGATACACGACCTGTAATACTAGCACCACCAAAGTTCAATACTGTTGCAAGCCATAATGTGAAAATTGTATAAATACCAGTCATTAATGGTGTTAATGTTGCATCAGCAAAAGTTGCTGCATACCCTACAGCGGAAATAGCAATTGCAATATTAGCAATCAAAAGAGATACACCATAGGTATAGTTCGCCATAAAGTTCCCTGCTTTACCGAAGGAATATTCAGCATAACCACCCATGCCGCCACCTTTGCGTCCATACATACCACATTTAGCAAATGCGTATGCCAAACACATGGAGCCTACGGCTGTGATCAACCAAGATACGATTGAAAGAGCGCCTACCTGTGCCAACTTTGTTGGCAACATGATAATACCGGAGCCCATCATATTTACAGCTGTTAAAATTGTCAGCTGCAATACGGACATTTTATTTTTGCCTGTACTCATAGTTTTACCACCTTTTTATTGATTGTGGCGCCGTCAGAGAAACTCTGACGGCACACAATAGTGTTATTTTTCAAATTCTTTTTTCAATACATAGCCATATGCTTTTTTAGTTCCATCTGGTTGTGGTGTAATGTATACGCCTTGAATTTCAGGAGCAAAGCCAGGTAACTTGTTGATGCCTTCTTGCAATGCTAAGAAGTAATCACAAGCAGTCTTGGACCAACGTTCACCAGGTTGTACACACAATACTCCAGGAGGATAAGGAAGAGCACCTTCAAGAGCAATGCGGCCTTCAGCTTCATCTAATGGTACAAGTTCGCCTTTACCACGTTGGAATTCAAAGTTCGCTTCTTGAGGATTCAATACATATTCTGGGAAGTAGTCATGTAAGAACAAGCGTTCTTGTAATGTACTAACTTGTCTATCTTTGTAGAAATCATGCATTTCTTGGCATAATTGACGGATATGATAGCCTTTATACTTATCGATATTAGCATAATAAATCGATGGTAAAACATCTTGCATAGGCGCATCGGCTTCAATTAATTCTTCAAAACGAATCAATTGTGCAACCAAATCATCCATCTTAGTTTTGGATTCTGCTGGTGTCATCAAGAATAGAATTGTGTTCAAGTCACATTTTTCAGGAATGATACCATTTTCACGCAAGTAGTTTGCAAGAATATTGGCAGGAATACCGAAATCTTCGTATTCACCAGTTTCTACATTGATACCAGGTGTAATCAATTGGAATTTGCAAGGGTCGATAAAGTATTGGCCTTTACCATAACCTTTGAAGGAATGCCATTTAGCATTAGGTTCGAATGCGAAGTATTCCACATCTTGAGCCATTGCTTTTGTATCCCCATCTTCCCATTTTTTACCATGTACAACAGGAGGTACTAATGGACGAAGGTATTTACAATGTTTCAATACAGATTTACGAGCATCGATAACTGTTTCTACACAGTCAATCCAAAGTTTTTTACCAGCTTCGCCTTCATGCATCTTAGCATTTACGTCGAGTGCTGCAAATAATGGATAGAATGGAGATGTAGACGCATGCATCATAAATGCATTGTTAAGACGTTTATGGTTTACATAACGGTCTTGACCTTTAACGTGTTTATCTTTTTTGTGGATTTGAGATGTTTGAGAGAAACCAGCTTGTTGTTTATGAACAGATTGAGTTACCAATACACCTGGGTCATTAGGGCCTAATTCCAAGAGCAATGGACTGCAGTCTTTCATCATAGGGATAAATTGTTCGTAACCAACCCATGCGGAGTCGAAGAAAATGTAATCACAAAGGTGACCAATCTTATCAACAACTTGACGCGCATTATAGATAGTACCATCGTATGTACCTAATTGGATAACTGCTAAGCGGATAGGACGTTCCGCTTTTGCTTTTTCAGGATCTTTTTCAGCAATCAATTCACGAATGTATTTTTCGTCGAAGCAGTGTTCCAAAATACCGCCGATAGAACCAAATGGATTACGAGCTGTTTCAAGGTATACAGGTGTTGCACCAGCCATAACAAGAGCACCATGGCAAATAGATTTATGGTTGTTACGGTCATATAAAACGATATCGCCAGGTGTTAATAACGCATTCAATACAACCTTATTGGATGAAGATGTACCATTTAATACGAAATAAGTTTTATCTGCATTATATACTTGCGCTGCATGTTGTTGAGCTGCGCATGCTGGGCCTTCATGGATTAAAAGGTCCCCTAATGCAACGTCCGCATTACAAAGGTCAGAACGGAACACATTTTCGCCGTAGAAATCGTAGAATGCACGACCTGCTGGATGTTTACAGTAGAATTGACCACCTTGGTGACCTGGGCAATCAAATTGAGAATTACCTTCTTCTACATAATCTGCTAACGCTTTAAAGAATGGAGGCAATGTAGATTCTTCATATTTATCTGCAGCAGCCTCTATTTGACGTTTATACAAGTCAAAGTTTGTGCTAGAACCATCAATTACACGTTCCACTTTCCCCATGAATTGATCTATATCAACAGTATTATCAAAAACCACTAAAAAAATAGGGATGCCAAAGGATTTTACAGTTTCATTTTCTAAGATAGCAGTATCATTTTCACTAATAACGATGGCTGCTATATCAGTAAAATCAGTTTGACTTAAATCAACACTTGCACGACCTTCTAAAGGGCCAAAGTAATATTGTGCCTTATGAGAAAATGCGACCTTCATGTGTTTCATAATACGTTCCTCCTAATATAAGAGTTGTAATAAAATTAATGGAACTTATGTACATAAATATAAGATGTATACCCCTTTAGTAATTGATAGCTATCTCATTTAGTTAGGTATATTCTTTATCTTTATGTATATTCTAACATTTATATAATTTAATTTATAGCGTTTAATAATACGCATTATACATGCACTTATCGCAATTATGAGTTTTATGCAAAATGAATATTACGTTAAATTATAGAATATAGTTGTATAAACTTTTTCATATGTTGATAACCATTATTAATATATAAAGTAATTTATACCCCACGCTTCATGTATATCTACTTACTGACAAAAAAAAAGGCTGTAATAGCACACAGTTTCACCGCATTCTATTACAGCCTTTAATTTAAAAATTATTCAGTTATTTCTTCTTGAACTTGAGATGTTTCAGGTTTCATTAATGGGAACAACAATACATCGCGAATGGATGCAGAGTCTGTCAAGAACATAACAAGACGGTCGACACCAACGCCCAAACCTGCTGTTGGTGGTAAACCGTATTCAAGAGCATTGACGAAGTCTTCATCCATACGGTGAGCTTCATCATCACCTGCTTCACGTTCTTTCAATTGATCCAAGAAACGTTGTTTTTGGTCAATTGGGTCATTTAACTCGGAGAAGCCATTTGCCAATTCACGGCCATAGATAAACGCTTCAAAACGTTCTGTAGCCAATGGATTTTCACGACTTGCTTTGGCAAGTGGAGAAATTTCTTTTGGATGACCATATACGATAGTTGGTTGAATCAAGTTTTCTTCTACATAATCTTCGAAGCAAGCATTCAAGATTTTACCAATACCATCATTATCTGTGTATTCTACATTCAAACGATCTGCAATAGCACGCGCTTCTTCTACAGTAGTTACTGCATCAAAGTCTTCGCCAGTGTATTTTTTTACACCTTCTGCCATTGTGATGCGGTTCCAAGGTGGAGTTAAATTGATTTCAGTACCTTGGTATGTAATTTCTTGTGTACCTAGTACTTCTTGAGCACAGTAGGATACAAGATTTTCTGTTAAACGAATGGCATCTTCTACATCACCATATGCTTGGTAGGATTCGATAGTTGTAAATTCTGGGTTATGGCGATTATCGATACCTTCATTACGGAAACAACGGTTCATTTCGAATACGCGTTCCATACCGCCAACAATTAAACGTTTTAAGTATAATTCAGGTGCAATACGCATATAGATATCAATATCAAGCGCATTGTGATGTGTAATGAATGGACGAGCAGCAGCACCACCTGGAATTGGATGCATCATAGGTGTTTCCACTTCCATGAAGCCATCGTTCATCATATATTCGCGAATCTTCGCAACGATTTTAGAACGTTTAATAAATGTATCGCGTACTTCTGGATTTACGATTAAATCTACATAACGTTGACGATAACGAAGTTCGGTATCCTTTAAGCCATGCCATTTTTCAGGTAATGGACGCAATGCTTTGGATAACAATGTCAATTTGTCGACTTTAATCGTAACTTCACCACTGTGAGTTCTAAATACATGGCCTTCAATGCCTACAATATCGCCAATATCAAGCATTTTTACATATTTGTAATTATCTTCGCCCAATATATCTTTACGGAAATATACTTGGATATCACCAGACAAATCGCGAATATTGGCAAATGCTGTTTTACCATGGGAACGCATCGTCATCAAACGACCTGCGATGACTACAGGTTGGTCTTCGTAGTTCAAGAAGTCATTTTTAATATCTTTTGCATGATCTTTAACAACAAACCGTTGGCCGAATGGATAAATACCATCAGCTTCGTATTCAGCCAATTTGTCGCGGCGAATTTGCATTTGATCATTTAATTCTTCTTGTAAGTTTTTAATTTCTTCACTCATGTTATCGCCTCTTTTGATAAAATGAAAAATTATTGAATTGCTAACACTTTGAAAGTAACAGGACCATCCGGTGTGGATACCTCTACTTCATCGCCCTTACGTTTACCCAAAATAGCTTTACCTACAGGTGATTCGTTGGAAATACGATTGTTGAAAGGATCTGCTTCGGAAGAACCAACAATAACATATTCCAATTCATCATTGTACATTGTATCTAATACGGTAACCTTGCTACCTACGGATACTACATCACCCTTAATGGATTCATCAATGATTTTTGCTGTATTAATTTTATTTTCTAACTCAGAAATATAACCTTCAATGAAAGCCTGTTCATTTTTAGCATCATCATATTCAGAGTTTTCGCTGATATCGCCGTATTCAATAGCTGTTTTAATACGTTGTGACACCTCAATACGGCGCACAGATTTATAATATGCTAATTCATCCTCAAGTTTTTTCAAGCCTTCGGCTGTAAGTAATGTTTCTTTTACGTCTGCCATGGAATCTCCTAATCTTTCTACATATAAATAATAGAAAAAGTGTCATAGTACGATGACACCTTATCTTTCATCTTTAATTTTTAATCAATTATACTAAGAACCCCTGTATTTGTCAATGTGAGCCCCAGTTTTCCAATACATCTCTATAGGTTGAAAGCTCTGTTTTAAAGCTTTCAACAGTGTGAATTGTATTCACACGATTGCGCCAATAAGCGGCTTCAGGCATTCCCCTCATATACCATCCCGCATGTGTTCGGATTTCTCTTACCCCTAGAGCCGCCCCTTTATACCGACAGAGTAGTTCAAAATGTTTGAGCAACATATCTAGTCGCTCTAAATAGGTAGGTTCTGGTCTTAATTCACCGGTCCTTAAATAGTGATTAGTGCGCTCAAAAATCCATGGATTGCCTTGTGCACCACGACCAATCATAACCGCATCACAACCTGTTTCTTGCATCATACGAAGTGCATCTTCAGGAGTCCATACATCACCATTCCCTATTACGGGGATTGATAAGGAATCTTTAACCGCTTTTATATAGGACCAATCCGCTCGCCCCATATACATCTGTTCCCGTGTGCGCCCATGAACAGCAACAGCTGCAACACCAGTACTTTCGATACGTTTGGCAAAGTCGACCACATTGATATGATCATCGTCCCAACCGATACGCATTTTGACCGTCACCGGCACATCAACAGCTTTTACTGCGGCTTCTGCTACGCGAGCCGCCAAGTCAGGTGTTTTCATCAACGCCGAACCGTCACCGCTAGTGACGACCTTTTTAACAGGGCACCCCATGTTGATATCTACAATATCTGCACCAGCATCTGCTACCACCTTCGCGCCCAATGCTATTGCTTCTGGATTAGAACCAAAAATTTGTATCGATACAGGATGCTCGACCGCTTCCATACGCAATAACTCATGCGTGCGCTCATTTTTATATTTGATACCCATAGCACTGACCATTTCGGTACAAACCATAGAGGCACCATGTTCTTTGGCCAACAGTCGATATGCTATATCGCTAACCCCTGCCATAGGAGCTAAAATAGCCTTACCTTGGATAGGTACATTACCAATGGTCCATGTTTCTTTCATTATAATTCACCTAATAAAACAGGTACAGCCTAAGCCGTACCTGTTGTTATACATTCATACTATAATTACAACCAACTCTATTATAGTACCATTATTTATTTCGTTCGTAAATGAGACGGAGGCCTTCCAATGTAAGCATTGGCTCTACATGGTCGATACAATCGGTAGCACTGCTGATGAGCTGTGCCAAACCACCTGTTGCCACCACAGTTACATCGCCACCCATTTCAGCTTTCATACGTGTCACTAGGCCCTCTACCTGTCCTACATAACCATAGAACATACCGGATTGCATAGATGATACCGTATTACGATTAATAACCTGACCTGGGTCCTTTACCTCAATACGAGGCAATTTTGCAGCGCGTTGGAACAGAGCCTCTGCTGAAATCGTTACGCCTGGCGTAATAACGCCACCAATATAATCACCATTTCCAAGGACTGCACAATAAGTTGTAGCGGTGCCAAAATCAATGATAATCAATGGCCCCTTATATACAGCATTGGCCGCTACGGCATTAACGATGCGGTCAGCACCTACCTCACGAGGATTATCATATTTAATAGCGATACCGGTTTTTGTGCCAGGACCTACAATGATAGGATTTACATTAAAGTAACGCAAGCATACACGTTCTAATGTTGGCATCAATGGCGGTACTACAGAGGAAATAATGATAGCCTTGATATCCTTTGCGTTAACCTTGCGATCATGAAAAAACAAATTCATCATCAACATGCCATATTCGTCCGTGGTACGCACACGATCTGTAGAAATTCTCCAGTGTCCTACTAAATTTTTCTTATCGTAAACACCGAGAACAATATTCGTGTTTCCCACATCAATTACTAATAACATGCATTCCTCCTATTTTCGCGGACGTATAGAAACATCGCCTGCAACAATTCGTTTAACTTCTCCATTAGTCGTTTTCACCAATAAATTTCCATCGTCATCGATATCAGTTGCCACACCTTCATAGGTATTCCCCGGTGCTCTAACCTCAATTTCTTGATTCAAAGTAACGCTCAACTTACGCCATTCATTTAGGGTATCCTCAAATCCACTATCTAGCACATCGTAATATTGGTGTTCTAATTCTTCTAAGATGATTTTGAAAGCTTCTGTCCGTTCAATATCAACGCCTTCCATTAAGAGAGATGTGGCGATTTGTTTTATTTCTTCCGGTAGCTCTTCTTGTTTCGTCTTAACATTGACCCCTATGCCCATAACGATATAGGAAATTTCCTCCATCGATCCAGACATTTCCGTCAATATACCAACAAGCTTACGACCATTTACCAAAATATCATTCGGCCATTTAATACCTGCATCAGCAAGCCCCATTTTGTGAAACGCCTTGGTAAGGGCCACAGCAGCCATCAACGTACATTTAGGAGCCTCCGCAGGGGGAAAATCAGGTCGTAGAATAAGGCTAAACCACAAGCCTTTTCCAAAGGGAGAATACCAACCACGAGACAAGCGGCCACGACCAGCAGCCTGTTCCTCTGTAACGACTACGGTGCCTTCCTCAGCGCCTTGTTGCGCCAATCTACGAGCTTCTAAATTCGTTGATTCAGTTGTATCCATATATACATATCGTTTACCAAAAATATCGGTATTCAATATTTGTTTCATTGCTAATGGGCTTAACAAATCCGGTTCCTCCAACAAACGATAACCACGCTTTGTATAGGACTCAATTTTATAGCCCTTTTGTCTTAGTGCTTTTATATGCTTCCAAATGGCAGTTCGTGATACATGACATGCTTCAGACATATCTTGACCTGAAACAAAGTCACCTTGATTCTGTCTTAAGAATTCTAGTACTTCATCACGCATGATAAGGCCCCTTTCTCCTGTCGGTTTACAATTCGATTGTACAAGTGGGCCCTTGAAAAAGCAAGTGTTATTTATCAATTTAATAAATAATCATTCAAAAAAATGCAAAAAATCTAGATTTTTATACCCCATTAGGTAGACAAATAGATTAATGAATGATATTACAGACCATTAATAGTATAATGAGTTAAGGATGATAAAATTAAGGAGTATTAATGAAACGATTTACATTAGAAGAAAAAAATGAGGTCTTGGAGACCCCCTTTATCCATATTCATCGAAAATTGGATGTATTATTAAATATTGCTAAATTACTAATGGAATGCGGTGCTGACACGGTACGAATAGTATCGGAAATCCAACAGGCTGCTACATTTATGGGAATTCCACACAATTATTTAAATATCCATATTAGTTATACAACGATTATGATTAATATTTTTCATGAAGAACGCTCTATAACAGTTTTCCGAAAAACGCCAATCCACATACCGAATATGGCCATGATTAATGCCATATCAAAACTCACCTGGCGAGCTTTTGAACGCCATTATTCTTTAACTACCTATGAACGTTTAGTTGAGAAACTACAACAAACCATTCCCGTCTATCCAGTCTGGGTAAAAGGTATTGCTTGCGCATTAGGATCTGCCGGTTTAGCTTACTTATACAGTGCGGATATTATTGCATTAGTAGTAACATTCATCTGTTCATTATGTGGCTATTTTATGAGGGTCGTATCTCAGCGCCTTGGATTTAATGAATATTTAGGCAACGCTATCTGCGCCTTTACGGCCATGTTTATTGCCTATGGTTTCTATACCTTCATCGAGTTAGGATCACTGGTATATGTCCTCGTCTGTTGTACACTCTTCATGATTCCAGGTGTGCCACTTATCAATTCTGTTATCGATACTATAAATAATCACATTTTATCCGGCATAACACGAGCTATTAGAACCTTACTTATCGTGGGCAGCATGACACTCGGCATGGCGATGGCACTTTACTTCAGTCCATTGCCGGCATTTAACTTTGTGGATATTAAACCTCATATTTTTTCTATAGCACAGATTATTGGTTCCTTTGTTTCCGCCGCCTCATTCGCTGTACTATTTAATTCACCAGCTCGACTATTACCCTATATCGGGCTAGGCGGTGTCGTTTGCGTAGCAATTCGTAATCTAATGCTTTTAGAATATGGATTTGCCTTACCCGGTGCTACATTCATTGGTGCAGCCGTAATGAGCGTCATCTTTGTCAAACTCTCCACATGGCTACGAACATCTGGTCCGGTACTAGTCGTACCATCAGCTATCGCACTGATGCCCGGCATTTTGCTCTATCGTTTTCTATTTGATATATTACACATAAACTCACTAAACGAATCAGGTCTATTGTACATGGCACAAAACGGGACTACTGGCATTCTATCTATTGTGGGTATCGCAGTTGGTGTGGCTGTACCAAATGTACTAGCCCAACGATACCTTCAAAAACGTAAGAATCAACGCACTCAAGAATTGATGGCTACGAGACATGCCTGTGATGGACAATAAAAGGACTTGTTATAACAGAAACATTTCACATACAGCAAAAGGGGCTACCTAACGGTAGCCCCTTTTAATTATGTAGGGTTATAGGACAAAAAGTGTGTGTGACTAATCCCAATAAGTTGGAAAATCTGTAGACATATGTAGCTCATTCCAAACAGGAGCATCGCCCCATTGAGGGATTGAACGATCTATTTGGTAATAATCAGATAACCGTTTGTAGATAGCA
>NZ_PPCZ01000020.1:0-16671 GCF_002959815.1 Veillonella sp. T34266-5 | reverse complement strand
TCCAAATTAGATTTTGCTTTAGCTTTCACATCTTCAGAACTTAGATAAGGAATTGTTTTCTGCAATTGTGCCTCATAATGAGAAGGCAAATAGTTAACCTTCTTACCACTTAATGGGTGCTGTGCAATCAATTCTGTGCTATCATATATGTATAGCATCTTATCTATGGTCTTTAAGGTCATAGATTTGGCCACATATCCTGGTGGTACAGAATAGTGGCTACCACGAAAGCTAATGAGATTACTTGCTGAAACCTTAGCTTTTGGGTGATCTATGCGGTAGGAATCTCTTATCACTTTTGTTGGAAGTGGGGTAAGAGATTCCTTTTCTTTTTCAAGCAGTGCAGACGGTATTTGTCTTGTAGCTTGAGAAATCGCTAGATTACTACGTAAAATAATTTTTTGAATCTGTTCTTCCACTTCTTGTATTGTTAATTTTCCTTGGTACGCATGAATTTCATCTAGAATTTTCATTTGGCTTTCTACTTTGCCTTTCGTTTGTGGACGGCGCGCCATACACGGCTTAAATGTAAAGCCAAAGTCACTTGAAAATTGTTCTGCTTTGGTATGAAGCTGTCCTTTAGTTCCAGCTAGCCTCGGTTGTACCATCACGGTTTTCATATTATCTGTTAATAGTACATGTGGAACACCTTGTAATTGTTCAAAGAATTCTACCAATGCATCTTGTAGTGTTTCAGTAGTTCTATCGAAAGTGACCTTTGCTAATTTGTATCGAGAATAGCCTAATGTCATCAGCAATATATTAAAAGTTATGTGTGTGCCATCATGCAATAGGAATTTAATATTCTCTTTCCAATCAACTTGAGCCTGTTCAGCTGGTGCGGTTTCAAAGCGAATCGTATGCTGTGTGCTAGGCGATGTATGTTTTCTATCAAAATAGGATTGAAATACTGGTATCTTTAAAATATAACCGCGAAATGTAGAGTAAGCAGCTGTGAGTCCATGGTTATCTACCAAGTATTGCCACAAGACACGCTTATAATAAAATTGTTGGGGTGTATCATCAGATAATAAAGTCTGTATTACGTCATGAAATTTATCAATCATAGATGGTTTATGACGATGTGGATCAGGCGTTCCATTTTCATAATGAGATTTTATGGTGCGTCTATCATAGCCTAATTCACGACCTAGTAAACTATAATTAGGTTTCAAATTGCAAACCTCCAGAATGTCCCTTAATAATGGTAAGTCTAATAATGATGTTACAGTAAATGAACTGTTAATAGCGTATACGTATTGCATGTTGTTATCACCTCAACTATAGTATCGGTGATACAATTAAAATTGTACATTCTTATATCATCATTTTTGTACATTCTTAGAGTATCATTTACAATGGTAAAGAATGAATAACTTACGATGCTTATCGTGATGCACGCTATGAGATACGTTAAGATAGCCATTACAACATAAGCGATGATACCCATTGGTAAGGCTTCATTAAGGGCACCATTGGTTTTGAGTTCACTACTACCTTTTTTAGGTGATAATGTGAGCGTCACTAGATGTGTCCAATTAATTCCGTTCATAATTTCCTCTCTCTAAATTATAATGAATATATATACTAACAATTATACTGTAGCATATGTGTATCAGATGAAAATTAAGGAGTATTTAATCTATGAATCATATTTCAATCGATAAATTATACAATCCTCAATATGATTTGTTATCTATTTCCGATAAAAAGGCATTATTAAATACGTTGGCAGCAATATATAATTTAGAATTAATATGCTTTAAAGAGTTTAAGGCATTTAAAAAATCCGCATATACGGCAGTATATCGCTCTAATGATGGTATAGACTTTGTATTTGTACCTGGAGATACTGTTACGTTAGGGCTTAATTTTAAAAATAAACCATTGCAGGATATTTTTAATGATGAAAATTTAGCGGAGCTTGTCTATCCATTTGTCGAGGGATATGAAGAGGAAATTCTTGGTGAAGAGGATGTTCAAACTAAGATTAGCGAAACACTAGAAGATGAAGAAGTACTATCCAACATAGAAACGTATTTTATGCATAATTTTACTCAAGAAGATGAGTTTCTAATACATCCACTATTGGTACAAAAAGAGTATAGTGAAACTTGTTGGGTGCCTATTTCAGATGAGGAACTCAGACAAAATAAAGAATGGCAACAGATGATAGAAAACGCCGAAAAAGCTGGGCTTTCTGAAACAATGGTTCATAATACCGTTTGTTTATATAAAATAGACGATAGCAATTGGAGTGGCAAACTTTATGAAGAGTCTACATTTAAGAAATTGTTACAGGACATAAAAAATTATGGATATTCTTTACCTACACGAAGAGAGTGGGAATATTTAGCTGGCAAGGGGTGTAGGACCATTTTTCCTTGGGGGAACAATATAGATTTTTCTATGAACCTAAAACATATGGAATGGATGGATAATGATGGAGCGTATACATTAGAAAAGGAGAATTTTTTTGGATTAATTATAGGTGATGATCCGTATTGCAGAGAAATCGTATATGACGAAGGTAGATTTTCCTATAAAGGCGGAGACGGTGGCCGCAATATATGTGGCGGCTTAGGTGTTGTGTGGGGATATTTTCCTGTTTCACCATACTTTCAAGATAGTGAAATGGTAGTAGGTGATTATATAAATGGAGGCTATGATTTTTTTAGACGGGTTATAAGGATTAATGACAATATGAAATGATGTTACATATAATAAATCTAAGATATCAATTGATAACATTGTTACATAATTAAAATAGGTGCTCCTTAGGAGCACCTATTTTATTAATATTGGGATAAACGGAAGATTCTTCTGTATTCTTCCGGTGCATCAGAACCATCAGATGGTTTTATGATGACTCTAATATATATTTTTTCTTTGAAATCTGGATATGTTGCAGCATATTCTTTGCAGAATTGATCCATTCGATTGTAAAAATTTGTTACATCATGGTTTTCTATGGCTGAATAGGGGATAGGCATTTCAATATACAAAGAAGCCGTGTCGTATGTAGCATAGGATAACTCCACTGCTGTTAGATGGTTTTTCATTAATGGAAGTGCGGTTATTAATGGAATATTGGTTATTAGTATTCGCTCAACTTGTGGTACAACAGGTGCCGAGGTGTGCAAGACTTCAGATATTTCAATGGGCGTTTGTGGATATTTGTCAAAGGTGACTTGCCATGTATTGCCCCTTCGTGACTCTAGGTGATAGGTCAGATTAGGATAGTTCTTATTTATATATTGGTGTACCTCATCCTCACTGTAATGGGAGAGAAGATGACAACCCGTTGTTAGTATGAGGGATAGTATAATCAACGGTAGTAATACAAATCGTTTAAGAGTAAGTGGTTTCATTGGTATTCCTTTTATACTACTTTAGAAAGTTCATTAAATCGTAATTGCTTAACAGGCATTGCTTAATTATTGTGGTAATTTGAAGTACATTCTTTTAATTATATTATACCTAAATTATATGTTTACTTATATAGTTGATTAATACCATACAAGTCTCCAATAAACCATAACAAAGAGGTGTCTTTTTGGTGCTTAACAATCGCCTATTATATATGAAAGTTTACGGTATGTTATAATTGTAGCTATATGAAATTGTGTTGTTTTGAGTGGGATCATTTGTAATTGTTTATAGAAAATATAAATGAGCAAAGGAGAGTATAAACTATGATTCATTTAGATTATCTATTAGTTATAGGAATATTACTTAGCATCTTACTCTTTCTTTTAGTTGGAGTCTTTTACTATAGTAAATCTAACCTTTTAAAGGGACTCAATATTTGGTTCTTAATAATACTTAGCGCTCTTTTGAGTTATTTATTATATCCTTTATATGAATTGACAGATTATAGAGAAGAATTTACGTCAATCGTTATAATCGCTGCGATAATCATTAAAATAATTATCAACTTATCTATATTTATGATAGCGAATAGAATAACAACAAAATGGATTGCTAAATTATTATTAATTATATGGGTTGTTCTTGTTGAATGCTTGTATACTCCTATTCATTTATCATATATTGTTTTCTTGTGTGTTTCAGGTGGAATTGTTCTAATAGAACAGTTAAGGGGGAGCAGAAAGCCTATTTAGTTTAGATTCGTAATTACTCTTATAGCGTTCACTCTCGAAATATGATATACTATTCTAACGCGCATAATTCGTGCGCGATAGGAGGAAACACATTTAGATGTTAGAAAAATTTGAACAATTAATGATTAGCGAACCTGTTCTACGTGCGTTAAACGATATGGGCTTTGAAGAGCCTACGCCAATTCAACAGGAAGCTATCCCAGTTGCCATGAGCGGTAAAGACATGATTGGTCAAGCTCAAACAGGTACTGGTAAGACAGCGGCCTTTGGCCTACCTGTATTGGAACGCGTAGACGGCAGTAATCGTCACGTTCAAGTAGTGATTTTGTCCCCTACACGAGAATTAGCTATTCAAGTAGCAGAAGAGCTTAATAAAATGGCTCAGTATACGGATATTACGGCATTACCTATCTATGGTGGCCAAGATATTAACCGTCAATTCCGTGCATTGAAAAAGAATCCGCAAATCATCGTTGCCACACCAGGCCGATTGATGGACCATATGGACCGCGGTTCTATTAAATTTGAAGACGTTAAGATTGTCGTTCTTGACGAAGCTGATGAAATGTTAAACATGGGCTTTGTAGATGACATCAACAAAATTTTAGGGGCTATCCCAGAAGATCACCAAACATTGCTATTCTCTGCAACAATGCCTAAGGCGATTCGCGAGTTAGCAGAAACATACCTTACAGAGCCAACGTTGATTCGTATGAAACCTACGCAAGTAACGATGGATCTTATCGAACAATACTATATCGAAGTACAAGACCGTCAAAAATTTGACGTGTTGTGCCGTTTGTTCGACTTACAAGCGCCAGAGTTGGCTATCATCTTTACACGTACGAAACGTCGTGTTGATGAAGTAACAGAAGCTCTTAAAAAACGTGGCTATATGGCGGAAGGTATCCATGGTGATTTATCACAACAAAAACGTGATAGTGTAATTCGTCAATTCCGAGAAGGTACAATTGATATCCTTGTAGCTACTGATGTGGCTGCTCGTGGCCTTGATATTTCCGGCGTATCTCATGTATATAACTATGATTTGCCTCAAGATCCTGAAAGCTATACGCACCGTGTAGGTCGTACAGGCCGTGCAGGTAAGGCAGGCGAAGCATATACATTTGTTATCCCTCGTGAAATTGAACACCTTCATGCTATTGAACGTTTAACAAAACGTAAAATTGCGAAACGTCGTGCTCCATCTTTGGGCGAAGTTTTGGAAGGTCAACAACGTCTTGCTGTTGAAAGTTTAATTGAAATGGCTGGCAATACAGAAGAGTTGGCGCCATTTAAGGTGAATGCGGAAGAGTTGTTGAATGATACTGATTCCGTTACATTGATTGCGGCAGCACTCAAGTTGCTTACGAAAGAACCAGATACAACACCTGTAAATATTACAGAAGAAAAACCTTTACGCGTACGTCGTCGCCGTGAAGGTGGTCGTGGTGATCGTCGTCGCCGTGATGGTGACCGTCGTAGAGATGGGGAACGCCGCCGCGATGGTGATCGTCGTCGTGATGACCGTCCGCGTCGCAGTCGTGATGATCGCAAAGGTGACCGCCGTGATAGCCGTCGCCGTGATGATCGTCGTAGCGACCGTCCTAGAGCCGATCGTAAACCTCGTCATCAAAGCGAAGGTTTTAAACCATATTTTAAAGACTAATTATAGTGTGAATTTGGTTTAGTACAGATTAATAGTAAATATGAGTTATGAGAAACGTGGATTGTATAAATCCACGTTTTTTATTGCTTAAAATCTACTGGAATGGTACAATAAATAATAATTATTGTTTGAAAATGGACGATAGAGTACCGATATGTTTCCAAGTGGAGAAAGGTAGATTATTATGGATATCGCACAAATTTTGCGAAGCGAAGGGTTTAAGGTAACCCCTCAACGAATTGCAATTTATGATGCTTTGCGTGGTCATCACAATCACCCAACAGCAGAGATGATTTATCATAGCTTGCGTCCTACACATCCAAGCATGAGTTTAGCAACTGTATACAAAACAATGGAGATTTTTGAAAAAATTGGCCTTGTTAAGGTATTGGAAGTGGGCGATGAACGCGCACATTATGATTGGGATACAACAGCTCATGCTCATATTCGCTGTGTTCGTTGTAACAAGGTAGAAGATATGATGAATGTCGATCTACATGCTATTGCTGATATTGCTGGAAAAGCTAGTGCTTATCAAATTACAGGACAACAAATTACATTCGAAGGCATATGCCCAGAATGTGCAAAAAAAGAAAGTCACTAACAGACGCCCCCTGCGTATAAGATGCAGGGGGTTTTTGAGTAAAAATAGAGTGGAAAGGAAATTTAATGTTTATTATAGGTTCACATTTATCAATATCAAAAGGGTATTTACATATGGGAAAGGAAGCTACCAAAATTGGGGGCAATACATTCCAATACTTTACGCGCAATCCGCGCGGTGGTAGCATACGTGCTCTCGATGTAGACGATATGAATAGTCTTAGTGCGTATATGAAAGAACATAACTTTGGTACCTTGTTAGCCCATGCACCGTATACGTATAATCCATGTGCAGCAAAGGAAGATTTACGCGCTTTTGCAAAACAAGCCATGACAGAAGACTTAGAACGCATGGAATATTTACCAGGCCAGATGTATAACTTTCATCCCGGCAGTCATGTAAAGCAAGGTGTTGACCAAGGCATCGAATACATCGTGGAGTGCTTGAATGAAATCTTATTCCCAGGCATGAAAACCACGGTTCTTTTAGAGGTTATGGCTGGTAAGGGTACGGAAATTGGCTCTCGTTTTGAAGAAATTGCTCGTATTATTGACGGTGTAAAATTAAAAGAGTATATGGGTGTTTGTGTAGATACTTGCCATATTCACGAAGGTGGTTATGACATCGTTAATAATTTAGATGGTGTCATCGACGAGTTCGATCGTATTGTTGGTCTTGACCGTTTGAAAGCTATTCACTTGAATGATTCAAAAAATCCTATGGGGGCACATAAAGATCGTCATGAAAAAATTGGGGAAGGTCATATTGGTATCGATGCAATTGCTCGTATTGTGACACATCCTAAACTGACGAGCTTGCCATTCTATTTGGAAACGCCAAATGAATTAGATGGCTATGCAAAAGAAATTGCTATGTTGCGCTCTATCGTAGATAATCAATAATCAAGCAAAATAAATTGAGTTATATAATAATTGGTATAAACTAAATATATAAGGTATAGGGAGAACTGGAAAGGGGGATGAAATGCGTTTTTTACATACTGCTGATTGGCATTTGGGGCGTATTTTTTATGGTCAGTATTTAACAGATGACCAAGCTCATGTGTTGGAGCATCAGTTCTTTACTATTTTGAAAGAGGAAAAAATCGATGGTATCTTGCTTGCGGGGGATGTATTTGATAGAGCGGTGCCTCCTGTTGAAGCCATCGAATTGTGGGATTCCATTATAACGCGTCTCGCCATGGATTATAAGGTACCTCTATTTGTAGTGAGTGGTAATCATGACGGAGCGGAGCGCCTTGAAGTGGGACGGTCTATGTTAAGCCGGTCCGGTATTCATATTTGGGGTTCCCCTCATCATGCGTTACAGCCCTTTGAGTTTGAAAGCTCTGATGGTAAGGTGGCCATTTGTCCTATGCCGTTTAGTGAACCGCGTCGCATAGGTGATGCGCTGGGGTTGAGCGCTAGTGAATCGAAATCAGTTGATACTGAGGTTGAAGATTCACTATTTTCCTATGTAGAATCTGATGAACAAGAGTCGGAGCCCATATTTAACTTACATAATTATGATCAAATGTATCAGGCTTGGAGTGATTGTCTATATAAACAAGTGTCAAAAGGGATGCCTAGCATTGCCATTAGTCACGCCTTTGTGATGGGGGGCGAAGTAGGTGGTTCTGAACGAACCTTGTCTGTCGGTGGTAGTGAACAGGTAAGCCCTCACGTTTTTAAAAACTTTCACTATACCGCCCTTGGCCATTTACATGGACCGCAACGGATGGGGGCAGATCATATTCGCTATAGCGGATCGCCATTGAAGTATTCCTTTGATGAACAGGGGCAAAAGAAATCTTTCACCATTATTGATTTGGATACAAAGGGTAACGTCGATATTAGTACAATTCCTGTAGAGGCCAAGCGCGATGTAGTTATATTGGAAGGTCATTTTGAGGACCTTTTAAATAATAAATCCCTCCAAACAAAGCATAAAGATGATTACGTACAGGCACGTCTACTTGATACGATGCCTATCATGGATGGCATGGCTAAGTTGCGTCAGGTTTATCATCGATGTATGACCATTGAATTGGCCGGTCGCATAGCAACACCGGTGGCGGACATGGGCGACGTCGTGTTCAAAGAATTAAATGAACGTCAATTATTTAATCAGTTTGCAGAAACTGTGTGGAAAGAACCGTTAACAGAGGCCGAACAGTCTTATATCGACTCTGTGTGGGACCGAATTATCAAGGAGGACTAAATGAAGCCTATATCACTAACAATAGAAGCCTTTGGTCCATATCGTGATTCGGTTACATTGGACTTTAGTCAATTAGAAAATCATTCTATGTTCCTCATCTCCGGTCCTACAGGGGCAGGGAAAACATCCATTTTAGACGCTATGGTGTATGCCTTGTATGGAGAGCCTAGTGGAGAAGTGCGTAAAACCGATGCTATTCGCAGCGATTTTGCGGAACCTGATCGGATGACACGCGTGGACTTTTCCTTTGCCATCGGAGATGCTCAGTATCGTGTTGAAAGACTACCTAAACAAATGGTAGCGAAAAAACGTGGTACCGGTATGCGCGAGCAGAATGCTAGCGCTACCGTATACGAAATGAAAGATGGTGAATGGAAGGTCATTGCTACCTCTGCAGCCGCTATTCGCGATACAATTCAACGCATTATAGGGTTTCGTAAAGATCAATTTTTGCAAGTGGTTCTATTACCGCAAGGGGAATTCAGGAAATTACTTGTAGCCTCCACAAATGAACGGGAGGAATTACTACATACCCTCTTTAGAACAGAACTATATCGAAAACTGCAAGAGGCTCTTAAATCAGCTTATGATGAAGCAAAAGCTGGTATTGAAGAAAATCTGATGAAACAAACCGCATTGATACAGTCTGTTCCTCATGATGAAGATACACCGGTATTGACCATTGAGCATGTGCGAGAGCTATTGGAAAATCGAGAACCTCATCGCAATGCACTGGTAGTGGACCGTGATGAAGCTGTTAATGTAGTGGACCGATTCAATAATTTGCGTAATGAGTGGGTCTTATATAATCAGGCACAAAAATCTCTAATTGAGGCTACGTCTAAATTAGACATTGTGAAAGCTAAAGAACCTGAGCGTACACAATTGTGTGAAAAGGTTCAATTCCTCAATTCCTTATCTCCAGTTCATGTATTGTATAAACAATACATTGATAAACAGTCTAGTTTAACAACGTTAGAACGGGCTCTTAGCGATGCAGAAAAAAGTGTGGACACTGCTACTCAACATGAGTCTAACTGTATAGAGGCTCATGAAGCCTTAGAATCCCAAGCTGAAACGATACAAGCCAAGAGGACTACCTTGGCTCAACTCCAACAACAGTCCGAAACATTTGATGAGTTAGGGTTGTTGAAAAAGAAGCTGTCTACGCTACGTAGTGATGTAGAGCAATTGGATAGTAAAAAAAGTGAATCTGACCTAGAAATGCAACGTCAGCTTATCAAACAGATAGAGGTAGATGTTGAGAATTTACGTAAGCAGCTACAAGAGAATAGTACATTACTAGAGAAGGTTCCTGTTATTCAAGAACAGCTCAATCATTTGCAAAGATATTCCGAGTTGGTAGACGAGATTAGTCAGGTCCAAAAAGAGGTCGACGCTAAAGATAAGACCCTATCAACTCTTGATAAAACAGTGAAAGAGGCAAAGGTGCATCTAGAACGGCTAGAGCATTTAATGCAAGAAGGGCGCGCGTATGAACTGGTTCCTTTCGTGAAAGAAGATGAGCCTTGCCCAGTATGTGGATCTACAGAACATCCTCATTTAGCAACTAAGCCAGAATTATATCCTACTAAGGATGAGGTTGAAGCTGCTCGAGGTATTCGTGATAAAGCGTTACAACAACAAGCGAATGAAGTTGGTCAAAGGGATGCGTTAGTGGGGCGGATGCATGAATTATCCAACCATATGGACGCACAAGTTTCGATTCTTCAGTCCTCTATAGATGGTTTTTCTAAGGAAAACTTTGTATCGATTCAACAAGTTCTGTTATCTCAAATGGAACGATTCAAAACGTTACGTGGTGAATCTGAACAGCTAGGCAAGATTATTTCTGATGCGGAGCGTAGGTTAAGCACCGCTAAGGATACGTTGGCTAAATCAGAACTTGCGCATAATGAATTGCTTAAAGCATTGCATGAACTAGAGATTAGTATCAGTTCTGTACAAGCTAAAATAGATTCCTTATCAGAGTCGTTGCCTACTACAGATATAGAGTTGTGGCGTAAGCAAGTGACATTCTTAGCGTCAGAAATTAAAGAGTATGATGCGCAGTTAACAGTGACTACAAAACAATTAGAGGAGGCTCGAGGGCAGCTAAGTGCTAAACGAGGTCGACTAGAAATCTTATCTTCTCAAGTAAAAGAAGAACAAAAGAATCTTGATTCGCTCCATGGGGAATATATACAGTCATTGCAATCTATATCGTTAAGTGAAATTGATTTTGTAGAAGCATTGAGTGATTTTAATGCATTAGAGGATTTTAAATCTAAGTTATATGACTTGGAAGAGGCCTTTAGTACAGCACAAGCTGTATATGATGCGGCACTAAAGACTACGGAGACTGTGGTTAAACCTAGCGATACTGTTTCGGATGAAGTATATGATGCAGCGGTAGAACGTCGTGATACATTGGTGGGCCATTTAGCGGCTTGGGATAAAGAAACACAGCATATAGAAACTACACTTGCTTCACTAGAGGAAATTGAATCGGCTATGGGTGAGGCCCGAGAGAAGGTAGCCTTCTTAAGTCGATTGAATGATCTCGCTAATGGGGGTGAACAAGGTTTTAAAAATGTCACCTTTGAGCGCTATGTATTGGGGGCCATTTTAGATGAGGTTGTGTATGCAGCTAATTTACGTCTTCAAAAGATGAGTCGTAGCCGTTACTCTTTGGAGCGTTCAGACTATACCGGTGGTGGCCGTGGTAAGCAAGGCCTCGATTTGGCCGTAATGGACGCTTTCACAGGACAATCTAGACCTGCGAATACCTTGTCAGGGGGAGAAACATTCTTGGCCTCTATGGCACTTGCCTTAGGTCTTGCCGACGTGATTCAAAGTTATGCCGGTGGTATTCATATGGATACGATGTTCATTGATGAAGGGTTTGGTACACTTGACCCTGATACATTGGAGCTCGCTATGGAAACATTGGTACAACTACAATCATCGGGGCGTCTTATCGGTATGATCTCCCATGTACCTGAGTTAAAGACGCGGATACCTGCCCATTTAGAAGTCACACGTGGTGATGAAGGTAGTACGGCAAAATTTGTTATTAACTAGCTATAAATTTGCAAAATGTGATACTATTAAAAGAGGATAATTCCTACAAAAATATACTGTATTTACATAAGGAGGTCCTATGAAGTTTTCATTTGCTCATAATAATATAAATGTTAAGGATCTTGATAAGAGTTTAGCCTTCTATAAAGAGGCCTTACTGCTTGAAGAGGCTCGTCGCTTGGAAGACCCAAGCGGTGCTTTTACCCTTGTATATTTAAAAAGTCCATATACGGCGCATGAATTAGAACTTACATGGTTGCGCGATTGGGATCGCCCTTATAATTTAGGGGATAATGAATTCCACTTGGCATTTTATGTAGATGACTACGAAGCAGCTCTAAAAAAACATAAAGAGATGGGTGTTGTAGCCTATGAAAATGCCGACATGGGTATTTATTTTATCGCTGATCCTGATGGATATTGGACAGAAATCATTCCGGCGGGTAAATATTAATGGAATATATGTTAACTCGTTTGGAGTGGTTGGTTGGACCTGATAAAATCCAAACATTAAAGGATACATCTATTGCGCTCTTTGGTGTTGGTGGTGTCGGCGGTGGTGCCCTCGAGGCTCTAGTACGTGCTGGTGTAGGGCGCATCGTTATTATTGATGGTGATTCCATTGCACCTAGCAATTTAAATCGTCAAATGATTACGACACACGATACCATTGGAGAACGTAAGGTTGAGGTCGCAAAGGCGCGAGCTCTTTCCATTAATCCTGATGTAGTGATAGAAACTCACGATATTATGTATACTGAGGAGAAATATCCTGGATTTATTCAAAGCTTGAACGTTGATTATGTGATCGATGCCATTGATATGGTAACGGCAAAACTCAATATTATCGAGGTTTGCCAACGTGAAAGCATCCCTGTTATTTCCTGTATGGGCGGCGGTAATCGCTTTTACCCAGAGAAACTTATGATTGCAGATATCAATAAGTCTCATACATGCCCGTTGGCACGCGTTATGCGCCGGGAACTCAAGAAACGGGGTATAAAAAAACAATTAGTTTTATTTTCTACAGAAAAACCGACAAAACCACAGTTCCGCGGCGAAGCAACGAGCCCGGGAACATGCAGTTTTGTGCCACCAGTGGCAGGTTTTATATTAGCAGCACATGTGTTGCGTACAATTTTGGAGGTACCTGAACAATGAAACAAGCAAAAATCCATATGGCAAAAGGTGGAGACATTGTAATTGAATTATTTGATAAAGAAGCACCTGGCACAGTACAAAACTTTATCGACCTTATTAATAAAGGTTTCTATAATGGATTGACATTCCATCGTGTAATTCCTGGATTCGTAGCGCAAGGTGGTTGCCCTAATGGCAATGGTACAGGCGGTCCTGGTTACACAATTAAAGACGAATTGATTGGCAATCCTCATAAACATGAACGCGGTGCGTTGTCTATGGCTCACCGTGGTCCTAATACTGGCGGTAGCCAATTCTTTATCGTATACGAACCACAACCTCATTTAGATGGTGTACATACTGTGTTTGGTAAAGTAATCGAAGGCATGGATGTAGTTGATGGTATCCATCAAGGCGATATCATGGAAACAGTGGAAGTAATCGAAGGTTAATCTCATGAATGATGTATCTGTTAAACATCCGGAGTGGCTTGATATCGATGTAAATGGGACTATATCACACGGCTATGATCAAGAATGGTTTGATGATGAATGGCAACGTTTGTCTGGTTGTGGCCCTACATCGGCTACACAGGTATTGAGTTATTCTGAATTTCGAGATGGCCTATTAGATGTGTCTACTACGGCAAATCATACATTAGCATTAGAACGTATGAATGTCGTGTGGAACTATGTAAAACCAAGATTTGGTGGTGGCGTTTATAAAACGCAATGGATGGAACGCGGCCTTAGACGTTTGTTTGATGATAAGAATTTGCCTTATGAGGTACACATGCTTAATGTATCTCCCTTTTCTGCATCCCGCGTAGAAGTAGAGGCGGCGGCGCAGTTTATTCACGATGCATTATCACAGGATGTTCCTGTAGCGTTCTTAAATCGCCATAAAGGTAAAGAACCTGCGCTCTATACATGGCATTGGGTGCCTATTTATAAGATGTTCATGGATGGTGATGATATTCGTTGCGGTATTTTTGATGAAGGGGAAATCCGTGATTTTTCACTAGTTCATTGGTTGAAAGATACCATCCTTGGCGGTGGATTCTGTTATATAACTAAGAAATAATATTAGTATTATGAGAGCGATGGTGAAAGCTATCGCTCTACCTATATAGGAGGTTATTATGAGTCAATGGATTACAGAAGAGCAAACGCCTCATTTACGTCTCAGTGCTGAAGCAGAAGAGGTACTTTATTCTGGTGAATCTGAATTTCAAAAAATTGAAGTATTTAAATCTAAAGAATATGGCATGATGCTTGCATTAGATGGTGTATTCCAAACATCTGAACGGGAGGAGTTTATCTACCATGAAATGATTGCTCATGTACCATTGTTTTTGCATCCAAATCCAGAACGGGTACTCATTATCGGTGGCGGTGATGGCGGTGTAGCTAGAGAATGCGTACGCCATGATTGCGTTAAAGAAGTTACCATGGTTGAGATTGATGGTAAGGTTGTAGAATTAGCAAAACAATACTTACCTACTATTTCTAAGGCTATGATTGAAAACAATCCTAAGTTAACAGTAAAGATTGGTGACGGTATTGGATTTATGGCCGAGGCCGAAGATTACTATGACGTTATTATTGTTGATTGCTCTGATCCAATTGGCCCTGGCGAAGGATTATTTACGGAAGAGTTTTATAAGAATACGTTGAAAGCTCTAAAAGCAGATGGTCTATTTGTGCAACAAACCGAATCGCCTATGCTTCATCAACCACTCGTTGAGAAGGTGTTTGGTTATGTAAATAATCATTTTCCAATCGCTCGTTTGTACACCGCATACATTCCAATCTATCCTGCGGGTATGCATTGCTTTACGATTGGATCCAAAAAATATGATCCATTAACGTGGGAACCAAATCGCACACAAAACTTTGAAACTAAGTACTATAACAAGGATATTCAAAAGGCTGCGTTTGCTTTACCAAATTTTGTAAAAAACTATTTGCCAAATAAATAATTTATATGTATAATAGGGAAGCACCATTCGTTAAGAAATATTTTAACGGTGGTACTTCCTTTTTATTAGGATGTGAAAGGGTTTTATATTAGAAGTATACAGCGTACTAGTTTCAAAACTGAAAGTTAAATGAAATTAGAAAAAGTTGTTGACACAAACTTCTAAAACAGATATAATTCTCTTTGTTACGAAGACAGTGTCTTCGATACCTACAAGGTGGTGGGTATGGTGAAGCGGTTAACACGGCGGATTGTGGCTCCGTTACGCGTGGGTTCGATCCCCACTACTCACCCCATAACCTACACATCGTAATCATTGTAGGGGTGTCGCCAAGTGGTAAGGCAACGGACTTTGACTCCGTTATGCGCTGGTTCGATCCCAGCCACCCCTGCCAACATGGTTCATTAGCTCAGTTGGTAGAGCACCTGACTTTTAATCAGGGTGTCCCGCGTTCGAGTCGCGGATGAGCCACCAAATAAAACTCACAAACGCAAGTTTGTGAGTTTTCTATCTCTAATTTTAGAGAATTTGGTTGTGATGGTAAGTATATTGTGGAAACACAGTTAGTCAAAAAATAAAGCAAAACTTCTTAAAAAAGTGGTTGACGTTTTATAAGATGACTGATATACTTTAAAAAGTCGTTGGAACACTAAAAGTTCTAATGTACAGATCTTTGAAAACTGAACAATGATAGGTAATCAATCATATGATTGAACATATGCCAGAGTGCGGGTTTTGACATAGTCAAAACCAACCATAATTCAAAGTTACTTAAATGTAACGACAACACATAATGAGCTATTCAAATAGCTTCAAGATATCTTGGAGAGTTTGATCCTGGCTCAGGACGAACGCTGGCGGCGTGCTTAACACATGCAAGTCGAACGAAGAGCGATGGAAGCTTGCTTCTATCAATCTTAGTGGCGAACGGGTGAGTAACGCGTAATCAACCTGCCCTTCAGAGGGGGACAACAGTTGGAAACGACTGCTAATACCGCATACGATCCAATCCCGGCATCGGGACTGGATGAAAGGTGGCCTCTATTTATAAGCTATCACTGGAGGAGGGGATTGCGTCTGATTAGCTAGTTGGAGGGGTAACGGCCCACCAAGGCGATGATCAGTAGCCGGTCTGAGAGGATGAACGGCCACATTGGGACTGAGACACGGCCCAGACTCCTACGGGAGGCAGCAGTGGGGAATCTTCCGCAATGGACGAAAGTCTGACGGAGCAACGCCGCGTGAGTGATGACGGCCTTCGGGTTGTAAAGCTCTGTTAATCGGGACGAATGGTTCTTGTGCGAATAGTGCGAGGATTTGACGGTACCGGAATAGAAAGCCACGGCTAACTACGTGCCAGCAGCCGCGGTAATACGTAGGTGGCAAGCGTTGTCCGGAATTATTGGGCGTAAAGCGCGCGCAGGCGGATTGGTCAGTCTGTCTTAAAAGTTCGGGGCTTAACCCCGTGATGGGATGGAAACTGCCAATCTAGAGTATCGGAGAGGAAAGTGGAATTCCTAGTGTAGCGGTGAAATGCGTAGATATTAGGAAGAACACCAGTGGCGAAGGCGACTTTCTGGACGAAAACTGACGCTGAGGCGCGAAAGCCAGGGGAGCGAACGGGATTAGATACCCCGGTAGTCCTGGCCGTAAACGATGGGTACTAGGTGTAGGAGGTATCGACCCCTTCTGTGCCGGAGTTAACGCAATAAGTACCCCGCCTGGGGAGTACGACCGCAAGGTTGAAACTCAAAGGAATTGACGGGGGCCCGCACAAGCGGTGGAGTATGTGGTTTAATTCGACGCAACGCGAAGAACCTTACCAGGTCTTGACATTGATGGACAGAAC
>NZ_PPCZ01000001.1:0-77459 GCF_002959815.1 Veillonella sp. T34266-5 | reverse complement strand
CAGTAGTAGGCATATAAGCTCACATCCTTTCTTTGGGAATTAGTCACTTTTATTGTAAAGTATGTGAGCCTTGTATGCTTATTTTTTGCAAAAAAATAATGTTGGAAGTGACACCGTAGTGGTGTCACCCCAACATTTATTATAGAACCAATATAAAAGACGATGACTTCGGTCATCGTCTTTTTTGTGTTCTATTAGTTATATATGTATTAAGAGTCGTAAGTCATACTATTTACTATTAAAGGCTAGATGCTAATTCTTTAAATTGTCGAGCCGCTTCATAAGGATTTTCTGCATGGGCAATAGCAGATATAACGGCTACACCACAAGCACCAGCATGGAGTACTGCCATTGTATTGTCTAAGGTAATACCTCCAATTCCAACGCATGGTAAGGTTAATCCTTCTGCCTGTAGTTCAGCTGTACGTTCCGGACCGCATGGTTCTTGTGCATCAGGCTTGCTACTAGTTGTATACATAGGACCTACGCCTACACAATCAGCATACAGTACATCTGTCTTATGGAGTTCCTCTATGGAATGGATAGATATCCCTACTACCTTACGACCTACGATATTACGCACATCTTCTAAGCACATATCGTCTTGCCCTACGTGAACACCATCCGCATTAACAGCGACCGCTAGCTCTACATCATCATTGATAATATAGAGCACATGATACTTGGCACAGATATGTTGTAACTGTTGTGCTAGTTCTAACTTCTGTTGACCTTCTAATGTACCATCGCCCTTTTCTCTAAACTGAAAGCAGGTTATACCACCACGACAAGCATCTTCTACGATTTCGAGCAACCGTTTTTTGTTAAGCTCTGTATCTTGTGTACCACACACGAAATATACCTGTAATTGATCTGGTACAACTATAGACTGCACACGATTTTCAGATACAAGCACCTCATCATCTAGCGTATACAAAGCATCCATAAAGGCTACACTAAAGCTACCTGGTTTTATTCCACTTACCTTAACAGCACTTTCACCAGCTAAACCATAATACGCCAATGCATAGGCAAAAAATTCACCTGTAGACAAGCTATCCTTAAAGGAATCATAAATTCCAAAAAAAGCTGCTAATACGGCCCCCAAGAGACAGCCTGTTCCCGTTACAGCAGTCATAATCGAATGACCATGAGGCACTGCAAAGACTCGAGTTCCATCAGATACATAATCCTCTTCGCCCGTTGCTACTACAGGACAGTTAATAAGACGCGCTAAACGATATGCGATAATGGCACTATCCGCTACCTGCGCTCCATCAACGCCCTTACCTAACGGAGAGTTTTCATCCTTATTATCAGAACTCAGTGCATCATAAACAGCCTTAACTTCACTTTGATTGCCTCGTAATAACGAAATAGAACTAGTCTTAATCAAATCTAAGACCACCGACAATCGGTAAGCTCCTGCATGACAGCCCACAGGATCAAGAATAATTGGTACATCATATTCCTTCGCTAGTTTAATAGCCTCTTTATAGTAACCAACCTTCTCAGGTGTAAGTGTCCCAATATTGATGAGCAGTGCTGATGCATACACAATAAGATCCTTTAAATCTTCACTACATTCGCTCATGATGGGCGATGCTCCAATAGCTAGTAGTCCATTAGCTGTAAAGGTTCGTACCACATCATTGGTAATACAAATCACAAGAGGATTTTTCTTCCGCAATGTGTATAATATATTGAATTCAGGCCTAATTTGATTATGCATATATGGATTCATAGCATCATCTCCTCTCATCTTTTTTCAAGAGCTCATCCATCGTTTCAGTTCCATTCGCCAATAAACCATAGGCCATGTGGTTAACTGGGCCACACCCATTGCCTAACGCTGGATTGTGCTTGATAGCAAGAGCAATATAATCTTTCGCAATACCAATGGCATCCATGACGTCTCGCCCTTTAGCGAGTTCCGCCGTAATCACTGCTGAGAAGGTACAGCCTGTACCATGAGTATGCACTGTATCATATTTGGGGCTCGTCCACGTGCGAACGCTACCATCTCTTGTGAAAGCATAATCCGTTGCATCTTCACCGATATGCCCGCCTTTAATGATGACCACTTGCGGTCCTAAATCATGTAAAATTCGATTGGCCGCCGTTGTTATGTCACTTTCACAATTAATAGACATGTCGGCTAAGACCTCAGCCTCACTGCGATTAGGTGTGATAACCGTTGCGGTAGGAATCAGTTTAGATTTTAAGAAATGTACCGCCTCATCCGATACGAGTCGATCTCCGCTAGTAGCAATCATAACGGGGTCCATTACATACGGAATATCCTTGCTCACATAAGAATAAATGAGATCCATCATTTCCGGTAAGGCAATCATGCCCGTCTTAACGGCCTGTGGTTCAATATCAGAATACACATCGTGTAATTGTCGGTCAATACTCTCTAGCGATAGATGTTCTACATGGTGGACGCCCGTCGTATTTTGAGCCACCACAGAGGTCACAACGGCCATGCCGTATACGTTACGGCTTTGAAAAGATTTTAAATCAGCCATAATGCCAGCACCACCGCTAGGATCAGTACCGGCAATTGTCAATGCAGTATGTAATTTCATAATACCTCCAAACATATAAAAACAAGACCACTCCAAATGGAATGGTCTCGTAATAGTTTAGTATTATGCTGCACTCCACTTTCCTACGCCAGTATTATCTGGATCAGGTCTAGGGTTTTGAATGGTCAATCTCAGCAAAAGCACCCCTAGTGGCAATATATTTTTATACTCTAGTTATAACATCATTATACAATCTATGCAAGAAAATAATTGACGGGGTCCTCTTAACAGCCTATAATGAAGCCATAACGGGGTGCTCACAAAAGTGGGCTGAGAGTAAGCTATCGCTTTAACCCATAACCTGATTTGGATAATGCCAACGTAGGGAACATAGAGGATTAATAGCCGAGTTCCTTTTTTGGACTCGGCTTTTTCTATGACTTCCTGGCAAGGAGGACGTATGAAAGACACACACATTACACAACCACAGTTCGCCATGATATGGTTCGGTGCCGCTCTATCTATAGCGGAAATTATGACAGGAACCTATCTAGCCCCCTTAGGGCTCACTCAAGGTCTATATGCCATCATACTGGGGCATATTATCGGCGGTGTATTGCTCTTTGGAGCTGGCCTCATCGGTGGACGTTTACGGCAAGGCAGTATGAATACTACCGCCTTCAGCTTTGGTCCACTAGGGGCTAAAGGCTTTGCCTTTTTAAATATGCTTCAACTTATTGGCTGGACTAGCATCATGATCTACGATGCTATGCTAGCCTTACAAGAACTAGCACCTCTATCTCCTATAATTTGGACGATAGCTATTGGCGCGCTTGTCATCTTGTGGCTTTTCATCGGCCTCCACAATACGGGCTATATTCAAGCTATCGTATCCGTTCTATTATTAGGTCTCACCCTTTACATGGGCGCTCACATGATATCACAATGGCCTAGTGAAGGTATCATTCTAACTAGCGGAAATATGAGTTTCATCGCTGCCCTTGAATTATCTATCGCCATGCCACTATCTTGGCTACCTCTCATCAGTGATTATACCCGTGAAAGCAAAAAACCTTTCTCCGCATCACTTACAAGTGCTACAGTCTACACTGTAACAAGTATCGTTATGTACACCTTAGGTCTTAGTGCCGCTATCTTTGGCGGCGGCGACTCTATCATTACGATCATGATGAATGCAGGCCTCGGTCTTGCGGGCCTCATCGTTATCATCTTTTCTACCGTTACTACAACCTTTATGGACGCTTACTCTGCAGGCGTATCTAGTACGACTATCTATAACAGTGCATCTAGTAAAGGTATAGCCGTCATCGTTACTGTCGTGGGTACTATTGCAGCTATCCTATATCCAATGGACGATATTACAGACTTTCTATACCTCATCGGCTCTGTATTTGCACCGATGATTGCCATCTTATTGGCGGACTACTTTATCAATCGCCAACAAGTACAAACATTATCCGCTTATCTCGTACGAGGTCTTATTTGGGCCCTATCTGTTGGTTTATACCACTATATGTTACATAGTGAAAGCACAATAGGTGCTACATTACCAACCTTTACAATGGCATTTGTCATTACAGCTATCGTTGGATTTATAAGTCATACAGAAAACTCATCTGTCGAAATAAAACAACACTAAAACAAAAACACCTTCGTAAGCAATCATGCTTATGAAGGTGTTTTACTATTCAGGTATAATAATTTGTCCGTCTTCACAGATCCAGTGTCTATCACCAACTGCATCAGCTTCGCTTTCATCATGGGTAACCCATACGCAAGGTACGTCCCATTCACGAATGATGGAAACAAGATCCTCACGCACTTGTTTCCGAAGGTTCCAATCTAATGCAGATAAAGGTTCATCAAGAAGCAATATAGTTGGTTTTGAATAGAGTGCACGACCTAAAGCCACACGTTGTTGTTCACCACCAGATAAACGCCCCGCCTTAGTGTTACGGTATTTTTCTAATCCTAAACGTTTTAATAGAGAATCACACATATCAGGTGTGCCTCGTTTACTATATGTAATATTGTGTTCCACGGATAAATGAGGAAATACGATATTGCCTTGTGGCATATATCCTACCTGACGCTCTTGAGCTGGCACCCATATATTTTGATCTCGGTCAACCCATGTTCGTTCATCGCATCGAATGATACCAGTTGTAGGTTTCACTAACCCTGCAATACATTTAATAAACGTACTTTTACCACTTCCAGATGAACCGGTTAACACCGTAATTCCTGAAGCTAAAGTACCATCGGCTTTCACAATCATAGAAGGTCTTGCTATGGTAAAAGAAAATGTAATCATAGTCCCTCCTAATTACGCCCCAAATTACGGAACAAGGATCCTTTTGTAAGGATGTGAATACCGCTCAATAGCGCTAATGTAAGCACACAAATGTAAATAACGAGTTCAAAGGCATCCATGTACTGTCCTGCCTCTACATAGGAATAGATAGCAAGTGGCATGGTACGCGTAATTTTAGGAATATTACCTGCGATTAATATGGTAGCACCGAACTCACCCATAGCACGACAAAATGCCAATATGCTCCCCGTTAAAATCCCCTTCCATGCCAATGGTACAGAGATTGTAAAAAATATGCGCAGCTCTGAAGCACCTAATGTACGTGCTACGTCCTCCATATTATGGTCTACAGACTGCAATGCGGACCGTACCGTTTGATAAAACAAAGGAAAGGCAATAACAGAAGAGGCTACAACGGCACCCGCTGCAGTAAATACGACGCCTAAACCATGTGATTCTAACCAAGCGCCGAATGCATAGCCCGGTGTAAATACCATTAGCAAAGCAAAGCCAACTACTACTGGAGGCAACACGAGCGGCAATGTTATTAGGGCATCTAGAACAGCGATACCACTCCACTTACAGCGATTCATCCAGTAACAAGCAGCTAAGCCCGTCAATATAACAATAACTAGAGCTAAACTCGCCACCCACAATGACAACCAAAATGGACTCATATTGTGCCTCCTTTCTTTGCTGAATCTCTGCCGGATAATAAATTATAACTCTATTGTATCATAAGAAAACGCTAGCCCTAAAAGCTAGCGTTAAACTCTTATTTAGAAGTGGAGAAACCGTATTTTTCTAATACTTTTTGGCCTTCTGGGCTCATTACATATTGGTAAAAGTCTTTTGCCAATGCATTGTCATATTTTTTAATGATACCAATTGGATAGATAACTGGATCATGAGAATCTGCAGGTGTTACTGCAGCAATTTCAACTGCATCACCGGCTGCAATAGCATCCGTCTTATAGATAAAGCCCGCATCACCAGCTGCTTGGCTAATGGAAGCCGTTACAGCTTTAACGTCTTTAGCATATACCACATTAGGTTCTACTTGGTCCCATACACCTAATTTTGTTAGTACTTGCTTACCATAGTTACCAGCGGGTACGGTATCTGGATTACCTAAAACAATACGTTTTACAGATGCAATTTGATGTAACTCAATTTTAGGTTGTCCTTTAGGAACTACAAGAACGAGTTCATTTGTTACAAACGGTTTTACATCTGTTACTAAATCTTTATCTTGTAACATCTTCATATTTTTTTCGTCTGCAGAAATGAATAAGCTTGCAGGTGCACCTTGTTCAATCTGTTGACGCAATGTGCCAGAGCCAGCAAAGTTAATTATGATTTGATCATCTGCTAAGTTATGCTTTTTCTTGTACGCATCAGCGAGTTCTGTAAGAGCCCCCTTAAGGCTAGCAGCTGCTTGAATCGTAATCTTTTCAGAAGTACTTGGTTTTGCGCTATCCGTAGTTTTACTTGCATCATTACCACAGCCTACTACAAAGGCAAGCATACAAATACTCATTAAAACTAATAGAATTTTTCTCATACAACCTCCTGCTCCCTACGGAATTAATACATATAAATGCTTAAAAATATAAACCTAAACACTACATCCTATGGTATGATACTATTATAAAGAAATCAGGTATAAACTATATATGAAATATAATCAATATAATTTATTATATTATGATTATACCTGAAGTATGCCATGATTCTAATCACAATTATACATATTATAGAACTCTAGGTGAGACCATGAATTTATTAACATTAATAGGCCATATCTTCATGAATTCCATGATTCCTATATTTATGCTTATAGGCGTTGGATTTGTATTAGATAAAAAATTCAAACTTGACTTATATACACTGAGCAAACTTAATTTCTATATATTATTGCCCACTTTCGTATTTAGGGCAATGTATGAGGCGAAATTCACTTCAAGTACATTAGAAATTGTTTTCTGTGCACTGTGTGTACTCATACTAAACTCTATTATTTCTGAAATTGTTGGGCGCATACAGGGCTACGATGTAGCTAAAATCGCAACACTAAAAAACTGTGTCATGTTCAATAATGTAGGAAATATGGGTGTGGCCCTTGCCATCTTTGTATTTGCTAATGTCCCATATGTCATCGATGGAGCTACGCCCTATGCCAACTTAGGGCTCGTGAGTGTAGTATCTATCATGATTATTCAAACCATTACGAGCAATACCTATGGATTCTATCAAGCAGGTGCAGGTCGATTAAGTACGAAAGATGCACTAAATGTCGTATTCCACATGCCCATGGTATACGCCATTCCACTAGCCTTACTATGCCAATTATTGCCATTTGATCTTCATGGGCTCTTCTTCTTTGCTCCCCTCAACATCTTCGCTAACGCCTTTGTTGGCGTCGCGATGATAGCCTTAGGAGTACAAATTAACAGAACGCCACTGAATTTTTTTAAAGCTGACGTCATGCTAGCCAGTGCATTACGACTTATCATAAGTCCCCTATTAGCTGCTATTATGACCATACTATTTATTATCTTCTATGGTCCTATGCATCCAATTGCAGCACAAACAATCGTCATTACCTATAGCGTACCAACTGCTATCAACATGGCACTCATCGCTATCGAAATGAAAAATAATCCAGAATACGCTACGCAAATCGTAATGGGTACCACCATATTATCGGCAGTGACCATGCCACTCTTTATCACATTCGCTTATTATATATTTCCATTATACTAAAAATATATACATCAAAAGGGAGCCCCCAGAGGCTCCCCTTTCTTATATCTAATTCATATAATGCAATGTGATAGACCAGGGCAGTACTCTATTGATGTGATACGTGATCCATACCCATTCGTACAAGGCCTTCTACATGGTTATCATTTAAAGAATAATATGCAGTTTTCCCTTCCTTGCGATATGTTACAAGACGAGCTTGTCGCAATACTCGCAACTGATGTGAAATAGCAGATTGTCCCATGCCCATTGTCTCTGCAATATGATTAACACACATCTCATTTTCTAGCAGTATCTCAACAATCTTTAGGCGCGTTGGATCACCAAGAATCTTAAACAATTCTGCTAACTTTAACAATGATTCGTTCCCGTCGATCATAGGGATCCTTTCTTCTAAACTAACACTAATAATCTATCTAAATTTAAATACTATCTTTATGATATCTATTATATACAAAAAAAGGCTTTGTACACAATGACAAAGCCTTTAAATTGTATGATATTATTTAACGACCAATACTGGGCAAGAGGAATGACTTGTTACATAGCTACTTACACTACCCATGAATAAGCCTTTCAAAGGTCCAAGACCACGGCTACCCATTACAATAAGATCAGCATTATATTTTTTAGCAACTGCTAACAATGCTGGGCCTGGGGAACCAACTTCAAATACAGATTTAACTTTAACGCCTGCAGGAATTTCTTTCACTACATCGTTCAAGATTTCTTTGCCTGTTTCTTCCATGTCTTCTGCAATTTGTTCAGACACATAACCACCAGAGATTGGTGTTTGATCAAAGTTGGAAATAGCAGATACAATATTTGCTACATGAACAACAATCAATTCTGCTTTGTTACGATCTGCTACTGCAAGTGCATGTTCTAGTGCACGTTTAGCATTTTCAGAACCATCAGTAGGTACGACAATAGTTTTGTAGGTAACCATATTAACCCCTCCTATTTCTAATCCCCATGAAGGGATATGATTAAAAATCGTTTAGTCTATTTATAATATTCTAGACGAATTAGGAAAAATCCTCTTTTTTTGATTAGGATTTATATACATTATAGCACATTTTTTTGCAGATTAAAGAACTTGAGACGAATTATTGATATTTAAAGAATTCGTTAACTTAAATCCATCTAAAATATCGATAAATTCAGGCGTCGTCAACACAGTATCGATTGGTGCTATCATGCGAGCTACACCGACATTGCCATTATTTCCAAGAATAATCGTAGCTCCGAATGTAACAGTTTCCGCCGTATTCGTATCTGCTACTTCTGGATTCTTCATTGTCCCAGCTACATAAAACATAACGGCACCATCAATAATATGTGTTTCATATCGTTCAATGGTGGCCTTATTTACATCCACCAAGGATTTTACGTATTGGTCACCTAGCATCTGCTTGCCCATCATCGTAGGCATAGCAGTGCTCACCGCTTGTACAGGAACGGAAAAACTTTCTACGTCGAGACGAATCTTATCCTTTGTGAAAGTAATCTTTTTAGGGTCATTAATGCGTGTAAACCCTTTAGGACTAACGAATTTCAAACCTTCTGCGACGTTGATATCACTGGAACCTGACAATAGTTTCTTAACATTATTTAATGTAGAGCTACTCTTCTTTGTATCTAGCAAGGAAAACGAAGGAACTGTCGTTTCCATAAGTCCTTGTTCCATAAATTTAGCCTGAATAGGTGGATACGTACTTACGAGATTATAGCGATGCGTTGGATCTTTTTCCATAATGAATTCAACTTCAAAAATAGAGTGAACCTGTTCCGTAGATGTCATCTCTGCATAGGACTTTGGTGTCGTGCGGCTCCAGCGTGCTGCTTGTGCCCCTTTTTTAGGGAAAAATCCGCCCACTATATCATTAGTATCAAATACATTACTATGTTGTCGCCAAATACGAAGGTATTCTTCATCCGTCATACCCTTGATTGGAACATCGTACCACGTTGTATTCCACACCTTTTGTGACACATTGCCTTGCGGTGTATTATTTCTCTTTGTAAAAGACACAGTATAGGCATCATCTTGATTTGGGCCAGACAAATTAAAGGAATAGCCCTGTATATGTTCACTTTCACTGCGTACATCCATATCGATCATAACACCATCATTTACACGCCAAGGAATGGTGAAAGTATAACCATTTTTCGTATCCTTTACAACCGTATTCATCTTTGTAGCATACGATTTATATTGCTCTGGCAACACAGAAATAGCATCTTGTTGAGAGGCTTCAATAGCCTTTGGTGTAGCATGATCAGGAGATGCACCATACGCAACGCCAGACACAATAGACAAACCAGCTAATGCTAATGCGATAGGTAGTTTCATAAAATTCCTTTCATATATGTGAAGGTACCACCTATGATTACATAGGTGGTAAGGATTATAACATATTTTCTAAAAAAGCTTTAGTTCTAGGAGATTGCGGATTGGTAAACAATTGTTCCGGTTCCCCTTCTTCTTGAATGATACCATCCGCCATAAAGATGATACGATCAGAAACTTCGCGAGCAAAGTTCATTTCATGAGTAACAATGATCATGGTCATTCGATCATCGGCTAATTGTTTGATTGTTTTTAATACTTCCCCTGTCAATTCTGGGTCAAGGGCAGATGTAGGTTCGTCAAATAACATAATTTCAGGATTCATGGCTAATGCACGAGCAATGGCCACTCGTTGTTGTTGACCACCAGAAAGTCTGGATGGATACATATCGCGTTTATCCCAAAGGCCTACCTTATTAAGTAGACGTTCTGCTATCGGCATAATATCGGCCTCTTTCATGCCTTTCACCATGCGCGGCGCTACCATAATATTTTCAAGAACCGTCATATGTGGAAATAAATTGAAGGATTGGAATACCATGCCCATGCGAAGTAATAGATCATGCATGGTGTGTTTATCAGCGTACGTAACGATACCATTAGCACCAGTAGATGCCAACGTCACGCCATCAACGGTAATAGTACCACCGTCAATCGTTTCCAACTGACCTAAGCAGCGCAAAAATGTAGATTTACCGGAGCCAGACGGACCGATAATAGATACGATTTCGCCCTTATTCATTTGCAAGGAAACATCTTTCAATACCACATTATTATTAAAGTGTTTCTCTATGCGTTCCATATTTACAAAAGTCATAATTACCTCTTACTCATCATATACAGAGAAACGTTTTTCTAAATAATTAAAGATATTCGTCAAAATAAATGTAAAGATTAGATAGAATATAGCGGCCACAAGGAACGCAGAAATATCAAAATCACGTTGTACAATAGATTTTGTAATACGCAAGATATCGTTCATAGCTAATACGTATACGAGGGATGTATCTTTTAATAAGTTAATCGTTTCATTGGCGAGCGGTGGTAAGACGCGTTTAAACATTTGTGGCAAAATGATGGTGCGCATCGTTTGACCATATGTAAAACCAAGTACCTTTGCCCCTTCGTATTGACCACGTGGAATGGATTGAATACCACCGCGGAAGATTTCGCAAAGATAGGCAGCATAGTTAAGTACGAAGGTAACCACTGCCGCTGTTGCATCATCCATTTGAATAGCGCCATCAGTCATAATCGGTAACGCATAATACATAAATAGAATTTGTAACATCAATGGCGTACCACGCATTAGATATACAAAGGCTTCTACAATTTTATCGACTACCGGAAGCTTAGATAGTCGCAGTAAAGCCAATATGATACCACCAGGTATAGATAGCACCCATACGACACAGAACAGTGCAATAGTGACTTTAAGCCCATCCGCAATGGTCGGGATAATCTGCAATAAATAATCTAACATGAAATACTCCTTCAAAACACGAATAGAGAAGAGGCACATGGCCTCTTCTCTAGTGTACATTTCGTTCTTTAATTATCAGTTGTACATACTGACCACAGTACTATTAGTATATCACGAATTGTACTATTTAGCATCGCTCTTATCTAGGTCTGCGCTAGAGCCCAACCATTTTTCAACGATTTTATCAGCAGTACCATCTTTTTTCATTTCAGCTAAGATACCATTGATTTTATCACGCAATGCCGTATCATCTTTACGGAACCCTACAGCAAAGTTATCTACGCCGTAATCAGTACCTTCTACGATTTTGTATTTACCAGGTTCTTTTGTCATGAGGTAACGAGCGATAACACCATCGGCGATAACTGCATCAACACGACCAATACCAAGATCCATGAATGCACTTACGAAATCAGCATAGGATTTGATTTCTTTAACGGTTTTACCACTAGGATCGTTTTGTAATGCTGATTCACCAGTACTAGCTTGTTGTACACCTACGACCTTGCCAGCAAGATCAGATTTACCCTTGATAGCATTATCATCGTTACGAACAACGATGTATTGTTTATCTTTCATGTACGTATCGGAGAACAAGATATTTTTCTCACGTTCAGGAGAAACAGTTAAACCATTCCACAATACGTCGATTTTCTTAGATTTTAACTCTGCTTCTTTACTGGACCAGTCAATCGCTTTAAACTCAACGTCCATACCAGCGCGCTTAGCAGCCTCTTTAGCCAAATCGATATCTAAACCTACGATTTCACCTTTATCATCTTTAAAGCCCATTGGTGGGAAGCTATCATCTAAGCCAATAACAATTTTCTTAGGTAATTGAGTATCAGCATTCTTTGTATCACTACCACAACCGCTTACAAAAGCCATCATAGAAACTGCAGCCAAACCTACAGCCATAATCTTTTTCCAGTTCATAATATCCTCCACACAATATGTTTTAGGTCATGTTTTAACTTATGAACCTATTATACTTTAGCATGTTAAAGTTGTAAATAGTTAAATCAATAAATTTACAAAATTATATATCATGGGTATCTCTATAATGTTTTATAGCGGCTTGAAGGCGCATTTTATCCTTATATGGTGCAAGTTGCAGATCTAAGGGCACTACATAAATGCCACCATGCGTATTGACAGCTTGCAGTTCTTTCCAGTCAGGTGTAAACCCAACTACGCTTTCAAAAGGAACATACACATAGTAATCGTCTAAATTAATGGCACTACGGAAATAGTCACGTAAATTTGTCGGTCTCTGCTTGATGACAAAGCCTTTTTCACAAATATATACAAGTACCACATCGAGCCCGTGTACCCACCATAATAAGCAAACAACTAAAGCATAACAAAGCATGCGATTACCTATATCATGTGGAGCCCATTTAATGAGGGCAACACAAATTACAATGCCTAGAATCCGTCCTAGCCACTGTACGGCCTTATGTGTGGTGACCATGTGCTTTACATGGCCACCCGAAAATCGTTCGCTTACCTCTTGTTTTGTCATAATTGACCTCAAAAGTGTATGTAAATACTTATTTACGGCAAAGCCCCATCGCTTGTTCAACCTTGCGATACATCATAGATGCTTTTGCATGTGCTTTTGCAGCACCTTCATCTAAAATGACATCTAGTTCAGGGCTTGTTATGAGTTCATTGTATCGTTGTTGAATTGGTTCAAGTGTTGCTACAAGCAAATCAGCAATATCCGATTTAAATGCACCATACCCTTTACCAGCATACATTTCTTCGATAGCTTCATAGCTGTCATTTGTGATAGCACGGTAAATGCCCATCAAGTTAGAAATGCCAGGTTTGTTTTCTTTATCGTAACGCACCGCATTGTCAGAGTCAGTTTGAGCGCGTTTCAATTTTTTCACGATCAAGTCTGGTGCATCCAAAAGACGGATTGTAGCATTTTGGTTATCATCAGATTTACTCATTTTCTTAGTTGGTTCTTGTAAGCTCATAACGCGAGCACCACCTTCAGATACCTTGATATCTGGTACAACAAAGGTTTCCCCAAACCGACGGTTAAAGCGTTCCGCCAAGTTACGAGTTAACTCTAAATGTTGCTTTTGGTCTTCCCCTACTGGTACATAATTAGTACCGTACAACAAAATATCTGCTGCCATCAATGGTGGGTATGTAAGCAAAGCTGTTGGAATGGACTCGCCTTGCTTTTGAGATTTATCCTTATATTGTGTCATACGTTCTAATTCGCCTACATAGCTAATAGATTGCATAACCCAACCAAGTTTTACATGTTCAGGTACTTCGGATTGAACAAATAATGTTACCTTTTTAGGATCTAGGCCAACAGCGAGGTATAACGCAGCCAAATTACGAGTATTTTGAAATAACTCTTTTGGATCTTGTGGTACTGTAATCGCATGTTGGTTAACAATACAATAATAACATTCATCAGTATCTTGATAGTCTAAGAAATTACGTAAAGCTCCCAAATAGTTACCAAGTGTCAATTCACCACTTGGTTGGATGCCGGAAAATATAACTGCCATAATAGTCTCCCTATATTGAAATAAACCAACAGTGCCGAAGCACTGTTGGTTATATATTATTCTACGGTTACAGATTTAGCCAAGTTACGTGGTTTATCTACATCTGCGCCGCGTGTAATCGCTGCGTAGTACGCCAATAATTGCAATGGTACAACAGCGAGGATTGGAGCGATGAATTTATTTGCACGAGGCACATAGATTGTATGGTCTACGTGTTTAGACAATTCTTCGTCACCCTTCATACCGATACCGATTACAACCGCTTCACGAGCTTTTACTTCGCGGATGTTGCTGATCATCTTATCGTACACATCTTCTTGTGTAGCCAATGCGATAACAGGTACACCTTCTTCAATAAGAGCCAATGTACCATGTTTCAACTCGCCACCAGCATATGCTTCAGCATGGATGTAAGAAATTTCTTTCAATTTCAAAGCACCTTCCATCGCTACTGCATAATCGATAGCACGGCCCAAGAAGAACGCATCAGATTTGAAGCCATAATGTTTTGCAAAGGCTTTCATATCTTCGTCTACTTCAAAGATTTCATGAATCAATGTAGGCAAGCTTTTAACACCGCAAAGGATTTCTCCGCCTAAAGCCGGATCCATTTTACCATTTAATTGGCCAAGATATACAGCAAACAACAAGCCTGCTACTAATTGAGTAGTATACGCTTTTGTAGACGCTACAGAGATTTCAGGACCTGCCCATGTGTACACAGTGTTATCTGCTTCACGGGAAATACTGGAACCTACTACGTTTGTAATTGCCAAGGATTTAGCGCCATGACGTTTAGCCTCTTTCAAAGCAGCTAATGTATCGGATGTTTCACCGGATTGACTGATAACAATACATAATGTTTTATCATCAGTCAACGGATTGCTATAACGATACTCAGATGCAATTTCCACACTTACTGGAATGCGCGCCAAATTTTCAATATATTGTTTTGTTACAAGACCTGCATGGTATGCTGTACCACATGCAACGATGAGGATTTTATTGAAAGCTGCTACATCGTCAGCAGTCCAATTCAACTCATCAAAGATTACTGTTTTACCATCTTCGGAGATATGTGTACCGAATGTATCACGCACAGCTTTTGGTTGGTCATGAATTTCTTTCAACATGAAGTGTTCATAACCACCTTTTTCAGCAGCCTCTGCATTCCAGCTTACGTGGAACACTTCTTTATCGATTGCATGGCCTGCACGATCAAATACAGATACATTATCACGTGTAACGATAGCCAATTCACCATCGTTTAAGATGTATGTATCACGTGTGTAGTTAATGATTGCTGGAATATCGGAGGCAACGAAGTTTTCCCCTTTGCCAAGACCGATAACCAATGGGTTTTCTTTTTTAGTACAAATGATTTTGTCCGGCTCATCAGCACAGATGATTTCAAGAGCATACGCACCATCAACACGATCAAGCATGCGACGAACAGTACTTACGAAATCGCCATCGTACATATCCTCTAATAAATGAGCTACTACTTCTGTATCAGTTTCAGATTTGAAATGGTACCCTTTTTCGATGAGCTCTTCTTTTAAAGGCATATAGTTTTCGATGATACCATTGTGAACAACAGCAAATTTACCATCTTCAGATGCATGAGGATGGGCGTTCATATCGGATGGACGACCATGAGTAGCCCAACGAGTATGACCAATACCTACAGTCCCTTCATTAGGATCTGCTTTTACAATCGCCTCAAGATTAGCTAGACGGCCAACCTTTTTTTGAATTTTAATTACATTTTCAGGGCCGATAACAGCGATGCCTGCAGAATCATAACCACGGTATTCTAATTTCGCCATACCGTCCAATAAGAAATCAGATGCTTGATTAAAGCCAATGTATCCTACGATACCGCACATAAGTATATCCTCCTATAACTGGGGGCATTCTAGCCCCAGCCAAAAACTAAGGCTAACTAATTAATATTCTAGATTAATGTTCTAGATTAATGTTTCAATTATGTATTAATTATTACTTTAATACAATTCATTCAGATACACTTTGTCTCCATTGTTACCAATGGGCTTTTTAGTATCTGTTACGACATGAATGTGCCGGAAGAGCATCCGCTGATGATTCGATCACTCTTCCCCTCGTCTACCCTAACGACTGCCTTCGCGGGTACTTGCGCTATTCGCCTTTACGAATTTGGAACTCCTTTCACTCATATGTGGCAGAACTAGTACAATTGTAATCATACTAAATTATATTATACTAAATCGATGTAATGAATGTAAAGAATCTAGGCCTTATGAAAGCATTAAACACAAGATATAACGCTTATTTTCATAGGGGTACATAAAGCCAAACGATTTCATAGATCACTCATACACCATTATTATACTACTTATTATAAAAATTTTATACAATCATATTTATCAAAATTTATATGATACATATTTATTGTCTAACAGGAGAGATTACAATGAATACACAAAATATTAAAACACATAAAAGGACACCATCTCTAAACCATAAACACTCATATAGAAAATTACGCCGTTGGGTACTTCCTGCCGTATTAGGTGCCGCCCTTTCTACATTGGCATTCCTTCCAACCTTTGCAGAAGACATACCAAGTGCACCACCAGCTGGAAATCCACCTATGAGTGCACCTAATGGGCCAGTTCCAAAAGCTGAAGCTAATCCTAATACTTTCACAGGTACTACGGTAGTAACCGAAAATAAAGCCATTGCGCATGAATTAATACCTAATACAACATCAGATCAAAATGCGTTCATCGGCAAAGATAAAGCAGTCGTAACCATCGAAAACAGCGTATTCGATAAAACAGGCAATACGACAAGCGATGACAATAGTAATTTCCGTGGTCAAAACGCAGTAATACTCGGTACCGACGGTAGTCAAATCAACATCAAAGGCAGCAATATTACATCCAATTCCAATGGCTCGAATGCAGTATTTGCCACTGGTGAAGGTTCTGTCATCAATGTAGAAAATACTAACATTCACACAAAGAGCGATTCCTCCCGCGGTTTAGATGCCACTTATAAAGGCACTGTAAACGGCAAACATCTTACTATTACAACTGAAGGTGCTCACTCTGCTACATTAGCTACAGACCGTGGCGAAGGTACCATTACAGCAGAGGCTGCCAAATTAACAACATCTGGTGAAGGTAGCCCTATTATCTACTCTACTGGTAATATCACGGCTGACTATATTACGGGCGAAGCTAAAAACAGTGAAATTGGTGTCGTAGAAGGCAAAAATTCCATCACACTTACCAACTCTAATGTAACAGGCTACAAAGACAATGGTTTTATGCTATACCAAAGCTTTTCTGGTGATGCTGAAAGTGGTATTGCCCGTCTCAAAGCAGAAAACAACTCACTCACCACCCATGCTACAGGCGCTTTCATCTATGTGAACAACACCACTGCAGAGGTAGACCTTACTGGCAATGCTATCTCCACTCCCAATACTACAACACTAGTGAAAGCAGCGGCCGACTCCCGTTGGGGCAAAACCGGTGAAAATGGCGGTCACCTTACACTTCGCGCCTCAAACCAAGCCTTAAACGGCAATATTGTAGCCGATGCAATTAGCACCATTGCGCTAGACATGACAAATGGATCTAGTTTAGTTGGCACTATAAACACTGACAATACAGCAAAAGAAATTACACTGAAACTCAGCAAAGACTCTAGCTGGACACTTACAGGCGACAGCTATGTAAAATCTTTAACTAACGAAGACACAACTGGTGAAAACATTCACTTGAATGGATATAAACTCGTTGTAACAGGCAAACAGTAGACACCAAGTCATAAGTAAAGCAAAAGGCACGCGCTTCTTCGAAGCAACGTGCCTTTATAAATTCTAAAGTATTTAAATATTATTAAATAGATAGTCTAGCTCATCAATTTCTTTCTGTAATCTATCAGAAATTTCACTCATGACAAACTCTTCTTTTATTTTATAAATAAATCTAATATCAGAAAAAAGACGACTTATTGTATTAAACACAATACCAATATCAAGATTGCATAAGTTTTTAGTTATTAAGGCATTAATAATAGTACTAGAAGATGCAATCGAATTAGATATAAGAAGAATTTTTCGTGTTCGTACCTCATAGAGATCTTTCGGCTCATTATCATTATTAAATAGTCCATGTGTGAGTGTAATAATTATGTCTATCACTTTAGAAATAATAAAAGAAGCACCAATAATCTTCATATCACGAGCTAAACATAATGCATCATAATGTTCATCATATAATTTACTAGCAAAACTTTCATTAAAGCTTGATAATAACGGGACTGGTAAACCCATTTTCGTAAAAATATCAGACTTATAATGTAGCGCCTGAGCAAAAACAGCTGCTGGTAAATTTAACTTATCTGCACGGCACATATCATAACTCTCTTTAAACATCATTGTTAATGGAACTTGTTCAGCTGTAATTAACATTTTCTTTTTAGCAGTTAACGGATCCACTCTAGAAACTCGATGGTTCGCAAAAGAATTAAATGTAATACAATCAGTCAATATATTAGCTGTTCCAAATAGCCATCCTAAAATAGGGTCATGACCTAAAGTATACATTCTATGTGCTTTGCCCCCCATATTTATTCCCAAATCTTTCGATCCAGCAGTTATATCATATGGAGGTGTTTGATATAACATATTAATCCAATAACCGGGTTTATAACGTTCTTGAAAATGATCTCTAAAACTATCATTAGCATTTCTATGTTCAGCTTCAATAGATTTATCATTATGTGCTAATCTATCATCTGGATTAAAACTATCACCATAACCAAATTTTTTTGAAACATATGGGAAAAGTAATGTTTTTAATACCTGTAAAGCTGTTGCGATAGCAAGAAATGATAAGTCCCGCTTATTTATAATACTAGTTTTAGCAGAAAACTGCGCATTTATGGCATTATACTCATACATAGAATTATTAATCTCAGTATTAGACATGATATCTTCCAACACAAATTTCTTAGAGTATTCACCCGCTGTATCTGAAAGAATAGTTTCCCAATCTTGTATTATAGGTCTATAATTTAACTTTCGATTTCCTTTCTTATTGTCAATCTCAATCGATATTCTATCAATATCCTTCTTTTTTCCAAGCTTAATTAATAATGATTTCGTTGACTCTATGTTTGCATCTGCGTCATTTCTTTGTTCATGAAGTTCATAATCATTAGATATTTTATTTGATATATCCTGATTCAATTTTAAAATACGATTTATATCATACTCATCTTTAGAATATCTAAACTGGCTCAAATATAGATTCCCCCTGATTACGCATCAATGCCTAAATCATAACCTAAATCTTTTATAGCAGCTTTTAGCAATACATTTAACCCATTCAAATAATCAAGTCTTTCTTTATCCGCATCAGACTCTTCTTTCAATGCTTTCATAATAGCAGTTTGCTTTGCTAAAGCATTTTTATAAATAATGTTTTTTGCTTCTCTTAACTTTTTGTTTTTTAAATGAGATGCTACTCCTACACCAATACTCCCAAGGATTACAGCCGGTGCAGCTAATACAGCTACTCCAGCAGCCATACCACCACCGACTAAAGCTCCTGCTGCAGCTAAACCACTTGTAATTCCAGCTGCACTTAAGCCAGCTACTGAGCCACCTAAGTACAATCCCGCAAAACCAACTCCAGCACCAGCACTAACACCTAATGCACCAGCAGCAGTTTCACCCAACGGAGAATTATTAATAGTCATACTTTTATCATCAATTGCAACTGTAGCCTCATTAATAACATTTTCCACAGTTTTAAGCGCATCTTGACTTTGAAATTTCATCTTATTTTTATCAGTAATGTATTCACCCATTTTATATGCTCCTCACTTCGACTATACGTTTATATAGCATAATAAATTCTATATCTAAACTAAGTAGTATTTAATAATTGTAGCATTACCACCCTTTTCAATTAGCGTATCAACAAATACTTGTAATTGTTCCTCAGGCATTTTGGCCATAAATTCAAGTTCCGATCCATGAGAGCTCCTTTTACTTTAACAATCTGTTCTCTCTTAACAATTCATGAATAATTCATGATTGCCTCATGAGTAAATTATAATTTACATTAATATCTTAGTCAATGTCCACCTATTTAAACGAGTCAATTCTTCCATATGCTCAAAAATTAGATTCATTCTTATAAGCTCTGTATTGTACATAAAAAATTCCCCTATGTATGCCAATTAACAACTCAGTAAAAGAGCTGTAAAAAGCCATATATAGGGGGACTCCTTTAATATGAAATTATAGAATAGATTTACTGCTCATAAGAACAGTAAGTTCAATCTAGGTAAAGATGGTTTCTCTCTGTGAGTTTTCTACTTTTATTCAGCTAACCCTTGTTCTCTACCGATAATATCAGCAATTTCTTGGCATAAGGCTTGTAGTGCTTCTTGGTCTGGACCTTCTGCCATTACGCGGATGAGTGGTTCTGTACCAGATGCACGTACCAGTACGCGACCTTCATCACCAAGTTCACCTTCAGCTGTTACGATAGCAGCTTTGATGATATCGTTTTCTTCCCAACCAGTCTTTGTAGCAACGCGTACGTTTATAAGAACTTGTGGGTATTTTGTCATGATGCCAGCCAATTCAGAAAGTGGTTGGCCTTTTTCTTTTACAAGAGCCGCCACTTGAACAGCAGTCAACATGCCATCACCAGTTGTGTTATGATCGAGGAAAATGACGTGACCAGATTGTTCACCGCCAATGGAAAGATCGTGTTCACGCATATATTCCAATACATAGCGGTCACCAACAGCAGTAGAAACGGTTTTCATACCAAGTTCTTCAGCTGCTTTGTGGAAGCCGATATTACTCATAACGGTACCAACTACAGTATCGCCTTTTAGTTTACCTTCTTCTTTCAATTTAAGAGCGCATAATAGCATGATTTGGTCGCCATCGAGGACTTGACCTTTTTCGTCTACTAACAAGCAACGGTCTGCATCACCATCATTGGCAATACCAAGGTCTGCATTATGTTGTTGAACAGCTACTTGCAAGCCTTCGATATGGGTAGAACCACAATGATGATTGATATTTAAACCATCTGGATTGACATTGATATTGATAACCTTTGCTCCAAGGCCAGACAAGATTTCTGGACCTACACTAGAAGCGGCACCATTAGCACCATCATAAACGATAGTCATACCTTCAAGAGATGTATCGATTGTATGACGAACAAAGTGAGCATAGTGATGTGCAAGATTTGCATTATACTCTACACGACCAATGCCAGCGCCTGTAGGGCGAGGTAACTCATTATCTGCACTTTGACGTACATATACTTCTAATTGATCTTCTACTTCATCTGGTAATTTAAAACCACTACCATCAAAAAATTTAATACCATTATCTGGGAATGGGTTATGAGATGCAGAAATAACAGCGCCCGCATCAAAACCTTGTTGCTTTACAAGGTATGCTACAGCAGGTGTAGGAATGACTCCCGCCATAACTACATTACCGCCTACAGAACAGATGCCAGATGCCAATGCGCATTCCAACATGGAACCAGAGATACGCGTATCTCTACCAATTAAAAATGTAGGATGTTCTTTTTCTTTACCAAAATGTGTTGCCGCTGCACGCCCCAAATGGTATGCCAATTCAGGTGTTAAAAATTCATTAACAACGCCACGTACACCATCAGTACCAAATAATCGAGCCATATTCTCCTCCGTCTACAAACGAATGTATTTCAATCTATGTTGTGTGTATTATATCACACGAGTTTGTACAATTTATAAAATCCAGGTTGAACTTTCACCATAGCACGTAAATGTATAAATCTATTCGTGAAAGTATCATTCATTAGGTTTTGCATACATGCTCATGCACGCAATCGCCGTTTCTGCACCATCCAAGGCGGCACTCATGATGCCACCCGCATAGCCTGCACCTTCCCCCATCGGGTAAAAGCCACCGACTGTAGTGGATACGCGATTTTCATCACGACCCATACGAAGAGGAGAAGATGTGCGCGTTTCAACGCCGGTCATACAGATTTCAGGGTTATCAAAGCCTTTGATACGGCGTCCCCAATACGGTAAGGCCCGTTCTAAAACAGACGATACATAATCAGGTAAACACTGGTGCAAATCGCAATCTACGATATGAGGTTCATAACTATGTATACTGCTTTCAACAGACGGCGCATCAGCCTGGCCTAAGAAAGAACCTACCGTTTGAGCCGGTGCATTAAAGTTTGAACCACCCAATTTATAAGCCTTGCGTTCCCATTCTCGTTGAAATGCTACGCCATCTAAAGGATGGGTACCAAAATCATCAGGGCCTACGTTTACGACGATAGCACTATTTGCCACGCCACTATCACGAGCATACAAGCTCATACCATTGGTTACAACACCGCCCGGTTCGGACGCAGATGCGACCACTTGCCCACCAGGACACATACAGAAGCTATAGGCCGTACGCCCCGATTCTTTATCATGATATACCAAGGAATACTCAGCAGCACCTAAACCTAGGCTTCTTGGATCCACACCGTACTGAGATTGATCGATGACATCTTGAGGATGCTCAATGCGAACACCGATAGCAAATGGTTTAGCCACCATATCGATACCGCGTTTAAATAACATTTCATAGGTATCTCGTGCACTATGACCTACACCAGATAAAACTAAAGTCGTATCAATACGTTCCGCACCATTCACCTCGATACCGACCACATGGTCCAGATTAACGAATACATCGGTTACCTTAGCTCCAAAGCGGACTTCGCCGCCCCATTCGATAATGCGCTCACGCATGGCTTTTACCATATGACGCAATTTATCTGTTCCTACATGAGGTTTATGCTTGTATAGAATTTCTTCCGGCGCCCCAAATTCTACAAAGTATTTTGAAATTTCATGCAACCGCGGATGTGTGACGCGCGTAGTCAATTTACCATCAGAAAATGTACCGGCCCCACCTTCACCGAATTGAACATTCGATTCAGGTTTAAAGGATCCCGTTTTCCAAAATGTTTCCACATCCTTCGCACGAGTATCTACATCCTGTCCCCGTTCTAACACGATAGGGCGATAGCCTTCACGGGCTAAGTAAAAGGCCGCCATCATACCTGCGGGACCAAAGCCCATCACAACAGGCCTATGTGCTAAAGGTCTATCACCAATTACAATCGGTTCTGGATCCTCAGGTGTAAATAAGGTAACATCCTTTTGCTTACCTAGTTTCTTGATGATTTTTTCTTCATGTTGAGCCTCTACAAAAAGGGTGTACACAAATACAATATTAGGTTTCTTACGAGCATCAACGGCACGTCTCACCACATGAATTTTCTGTATATGCCCCTTTAGTTGAGGGTATTTCTTTTCTACTATTTCCTCAATCGTAGCCTTTACGGTAACGGCTACGCGAAGATTTATTATTCTTATCATATCTATGCTTTTCTTTGTATATCCACTGTTACATGAACCGTAGTCATCTTACTAGTAAGGCCATCAGGAATTACTATATTATAGGTACCATCAATAGGTGCCGTAGCATTACTTATATCAATAGATTCCGTCTTAAGCTCCGAAACAGAATCCACCATTTCTTCACGGCCTGTAATTGTTACTTGTACAGGCTTAATCGTAATACCTTTGACTTCATAACCATCCGCTACTTGACCTACGGTTATTGCCGAAATAGGTACGGCTTTATCTTTTCTAAGTAAATTTAATTCATACTGTGCTTGGCCTTGTGTTGGGCTAATATTTACATCGAGCACATTGCCCGCATTATCCCAAGCTTCCAAATCAGCAACAGCGCTAAAGTTTTTAGTTTGACCAGCCACATTAACCTTCATGACAACCCGTGTGGCAGCCATTACTTGTTGTTTACGACCGGATACAGTGACTTCCTTCGGAATCACAGTAACCGATTTCATGGCCACATTATCCGGAATTTGTCCGATTGGCACAATTTCAACAGGTAATTTCTTTGATGCATATTCATCAACATTAATCGTTACCGTATCAGGTTTAATCTCAACTATGTTCATTCCCGATGGAGGATTGAAATGGATAGTCACATTATTTTGACCCGTTGAAATCCCTGATGCATCTATATAGGCCTTAAGGTTATCAGACTTCAAATTAATAATCGTATCGCGAGGCCCACTAAGCGTAACGCGTACATATTGAGGTGCATCCTCTATGATGTAATTAGCTGCCAAATTTTGCACCTGTACAGGCACCGTATAGGAAACCTCCATCACAGGATTTTGGTCGCGCATAATAAAAAACCACATGACGATGGCTGCCAATAATGAAAGTATTTTTGCAGGCCAGTTGCGTTTCAAATGAATCATCATTTCTTGCCACCCCATTTCCACATGCTCGTAATATTTTGACGAGGTCTTTCCATAAATGTACGAAGGGCCTCTTTAATTTGATCTTCTGGTAAGTGACGATAAATATGTCCGCCATAGGTATAAGAAATGACACCCGTTTCTTCGCTGACAACAACGACAACTGCATCTGTTTGTTCAGACAGACCGATAGCCGCGCGATGGCGTGTACCAAGTTCGGTACTCAATGTACGGTCCTCGGTAAGCGGCAATAAACAACCTGCAGCCTGAATGCGGCCATTACGGATAATCATAGCCCCATCATGAAGAGGTGTACTAGGAACGAAAATATTTTTAATCAATTCCCGACTAAGTACAGCATCAACAATAATGCCTGTATCAATAAAGTCGTTTAAACCTACCTCGCGTTCAAATACGATGAGGGCCCCTGTATGTTCACGAGACATAACGCGTGCAGCAGCCATCACTTCATTGATAGCCATGTCCATTTCTTCTTCGTTTACATTCTGTGCTTTACTAAAAATACGGCCACGCCCAAGTTGCTCTAGGGCACGACGTAATTCCGGTTGGAACACGACAGGTAACGCAAAGAGGATAACGGTCATCCCTTGTTGGAGAATCCAGTTAATAACATACAGATTCATTACATGGCTTAAAACATTCAAAATAGCCAAAAATAATAACCCTTTTAGCAAGGCTACAGCGCGTGTATCCTTTAAGAGTTTATACATATAGTAAATACCGATAGCAACCGTCAAGATATCGATGAGATCAAGGATTCTAAAGGTATGTATGAGGGCTTCAAAATGCATATGTGCAACTCCTTATACAAAATAATAAGGTACAGCCATTACATTAGCTGTACCTTATATTTTATCGCATTTTATGAGCACTGTAAATTTAAAACAGGGTTATACATTTTGCGTTTTAATCCACACATCCATGCATCCACCGCAGACCATGCCTTCTTTTACGGCTACATCATCATTTAATTTTACTTCAATACGTCGATGTTGCTCCTTCTTCTTCATGGAATCAATAGCACTGAGGCGTATTTCATTTTCTGCGCGGCCACCGCCAATAGTGCCAAAAATAGATCCATCAGGGAATACAACCATCGAGGTACCTGCTTTACGAGGCGTAGAACCAGCCGTATGAAGAATTGTTGCCACTGCTAGTGTTTCATCTGTGCGTTGACTCAAATATTCTACAAACTCACGATTCATGACTTACAACTCTCTTTCTGCGTAAAAACTGACCTTGTTTACCTCGTACAACAGCAAGGTACTCACTGACGATAGATAAAGCAATTTCCTCTGGTGTTTGAGCACCTAAATCCAGGCCAATAGGAGCATAGATCATATCGAGTTCCTCTTGCGTCCAACCTTTGGCTTTCAAATTTTCTAATGCATAATGAATGCGTTGTTGACTGCCCATAACACCCATATAAGTAGGCAGTTGATCTCTCAATTGTTCAAGGCATGTGTTATCGAATTCATGGGCTCTCGTAACGATAATAAATCCATTATATTCATCAAGAGGTAACTTGTCTCTAAAAGCATCCAAAGGCAAACATTTTCTTGTTACACGCTCATCAAAGAATTCAGGCACCACATATTCAGGTCGATCATCAACAACCGTAGCACGACATCCGATAAATAATAATAAATCCGTAATGGCACGGCTTACATGGCCAGCCCCAAGGACAAGTACAGATGGATCCTTTTCAACAGGTTCAACAAAACATTCAGTGCTACCAAATACACATAAAGCATTCGGCTTGACTCTATTTAGTGTAAAGCCTTCTATAGCGTCACCATATAATATATCCCCATCCTGATTATAGATAGTTCTATCCCCTTGGCGAGGCCCCGATAGGATGGTCACCAAAAATGTTGGCTCCATCACCTGTAATCGGTCTTTCATAATATCATAAATGCTTTCCATCTTTATTCCTTTCATAGTCCCATGCTGTAACAGCCTCTAAGACACCGCCGCCGACAGCGAGGGATTTGTCAGAAATACTATAACAATGCGATTCCTCACAACGAGCATCCACATCAGCCAATTTAAAATGGTCAGATACGATAAGTCCCGTTTTTAAAATACCTCGTAATGTACCGGTAATCTTAGCCCGCACCGGTTCTTCATCGACATAACCAATCACTTCATTAGCTTGCACCTCATCGCCAATATGGCGTTTGGCTGTAAATAGACCAGCCTTTGGAGAATGAATCACCCGTTCATGCGTATAGCCACCCACATTGCCAGGAATACCCGTATTAGGTTCCGCTTCACCATCATAGATACAGCGTCCCAAATTATGACCACGCATAGTTTCGATGACTACATTCACATCGCGACCTGCACTAAATCCAGGACCTACACCAATAACAAAGGGTGCATCTAGCCTTGTAGTCCCCAAGTTCTTTTTAGCTAAAATGGCATCGACAACAACATCTGGATGCAGTTGTTCTAATAACTCTTCATAGGACGATGTAACAACAGGAATCACACCTTGTGCTAACGTATCCTGAATTTCATCGATACATACATGACGGGCGACTAACCTTTCAAGAATCATTTCACCGCAATGAACCGCATTTCCATAACTAACCTCTCTGCGAATCATAGTAGGTATAGCAATTTCATTAACCACTACAGGGTACCCTGCACGTCTCAATCTATAAATTGCACCGGAAGCGATATCGCCGCCTCCACGCACAAGTATTAAAGGCTTCATACACCCTCACTTTCACGATGTTGTAAATCGTTATAATCCTCTGGCGTATCTATATCAAATCCCCATTCAGGAATAATACTTACATATTCTACAAAATTATGCCCCACACCGCGAATAATCGTGCGTCCACCTTGATCACCCTCGATGTGTTGCAACGCCTCAAACCAATGGGCACCAAACAAAACTGGATTGCCAGGGTGTTGAGTTGTTCCATATTTAGGTACTACGATTGTTCTATTTGTTTCATCCCTATGCTGTTGAAAGCTAGTGATGAGCTGTTCGACAACCATTGGTTTCAGTAACGGTTGATCAGACACAGAGCAAATAATACCATCTAAAGCTCGTGTACCAAATTCATTCATCAAGTATTTCACGCCTAATGCGATGGATGTGCCTTGACCTAAATCAGAACATTCGTTATGAATAATGGAAAATCCATAACTGCTCGCAATATGGTCAATATCATGGTCCCCACCTGTAACGGCAACCATTGGGTAGGTTTTTAAATTCCATAAAGGATTAGTTTGTTCCCATCCAATTTGTAATCCATGACATACAGCATCAAGAATCGTCTTTCCGCGCCACGGAAGTAATTGCTTATTTGTTCCCATTCGTCGAGACTGACCTGCTGCTAACAAAACAAGGCCAATACGAGGTATTTCTCGTGAAAGGGCGCCCCCAAAGGGAGCGCTTTCACCTGTCTTATATTCCATTTTGTTACCTAGCGACATTGAATAATGCGACGAATTTCACAACTAGCCTTATACCCATCAGCCAATACAATAGCCGTGATATCACTATCTACCACATGACTTATGAAATCATCAATGATACGATGTTGTACCGTGTCATAACCCGTGCAGAACAAGATTTTCTTACCCTTACTATATTGGAATAGCCCTTGTTTATGAAGCACGATTTGAGCAAGCATATGAGGTGTTACAATGGAACCTTCTTCGCGATGTACAATGGATTGAACTAATTCCAAATTATGAACATGATCTTCATCAAGGGATGCACCTAGCATTTGAAGGTTCACCACCCCTATAGTCGTCTTTGTTTGACTTGGGATAACAGGTTCCGTATGTTTTGGTGCCTTAAGCCATTTCTCTTTGGCCCCATCCGCTTCAACAACGATTTGCCAGTTTGGATGTAACGCACTAAGGCCATCTATGCTTTCACAATCTACAGCATCAACCTTAGTTCGTGTAATACCATTAAACCAGGCGCCACAATAACCTTGTTGAATACGTTTTGTACAATATTCATCAACATCGTTGATATCTTTTGTGTAAATAGGTTCATATTGAGCCACTTGTGATTCATACAACTGTGTCGTAGTCGTCACTACGATAGGTTGTCCTTGCAACCGACCATACTCGACTAGCTTAGATAAGACCGTTGTTTTGCCGCCAGCCCCAACCAATGCGACAATGCCAGGTTGGATAAGACGATTCCAGTACTGCGTTTGTGATGTCATAGCACGAGGCCCCCTTTAGGAATGTAGAAATGGTTATACTTTATATTTCTCGTCCATCCCCATAAATACCTTCTCTGGTGTCATAGGTAATGTACGAATATCCGCACCAACTGCATTTTTTACAGCATGTTGTATTGCGGGACAAGCTGTATTAATAACAATTTCACCGATGGATTTAACACCATATGCACCACTTTCCTCATATGATTCAACAAAGGCTGTATGTAATTCACCAATATCTTGACGTGTAGGAATCTTATAGGTCATGAAATTATTGGTTTCTAAACGACCATTACTAGAGTATCTAACGTCTTCATACAAAGCCATACCAATGGCTTGTACTGCGCCGCCTTCAACCTGTACGCGCGCTAGTTTAGGATTCACAACGGTACCACAGTCTACACAATTATACATATGTAACGGTATAATTTGCCCCGTTTGTTTATCTACCTTAACTTCAGCGATAGAAGCCATGAATGGTGGTGGAGATGTATGACTACCCCATGTTGCAAAGCCCGTTAGTTGTTCGGATGTAGTTCCGACTAATAGTTTAGGCGCTAATTCTTGAACGGACATTTTCTTTGTACCGTCCTTAGTCGTACCTACTAAGCCATCAAAATCAATATCTTCTGGTTTAACATCCATAAATTGCGCTAATTTATGGATTATCTTTTCTCTCAGTTCTTCAGCCGCCATCTTCGCAGCTGTACCCGTTACATAGGTCGTACTCGATGCGTATGAACCTGGATCAAATGGTACGATATCCGTATCAGATTCGACAACCGTCATAGATTCCATCGGACAACCAAGAGCTTCACAAGCCATTTGTGTAAGAATTGTATTAGCCCCCATCCCCATATCGGAAGAGCCCGTATACAATGTGTAGTTACCATCATCGCCAAGACGAATTTCTACGGATGCTACATCGATATTAGCAACACCGGACCCTTGTAAAGCAAGAGCCATCCCCAAACCGCCGCGATAGCGCTCATCAATATCCCAACTATGAGGACGTTCATCCCAACGAGCCATTTCCTTAACCTTATTTACAGTTTCTTGGAATAGGCCAGAATCCATGATTTCATCAGGATCATACACTAAGCTACGTTCACCGGCAGCAATTAGATTCTTTTGACGAAGTTCCGCTGGGTCGATTCCCATTTCGTCCGCCAAACGGTTTACTGCACATTCTAAAGGCCACAAAGCCTCTGTAGCGCCATAACCACGGAAGGCTCCGCCCGGCGTATGGTTCATGTAAACCCCTTCGGTGCCATAGTGTACTGCTTTTGCCTTGTTATACAATGGAACAGACTTATGTTCCCCTGCTGTGGTTGTCGTAAAGCAGTGTGTTGCATGAGCGCCTGCATCGGTAATGGAGTCCATATCGATAACTTGGATAATGCCATCCTTGGTAGCCCCTACGCGGATATACCATTCACGAGCATGACGTGTAGTAGAACAAGTTTGTGCTTCCGTTCTATCATATAGTAAATAACATGGCTTTTGTAATTTCCATGTTACAAATGCTGTCATCAATTCGGTACAAGCCGTTTGTTTCGAGCCAAAACCACCGCCAATGCGAGGTTTAATAACGCGGATTTTAGATGCAGGAATTCCTAGTGCTCGTGCAATATGACGGCGCACATGGAACACGATTTGCGTGGAGCTGACGATAACAATGCGCCCTAAATGATCGATATAGCCAAAGCTTTGGAATGGTTCCATTGCAGATTGACGCGTAGCTTGGTCGAAATATGTGCCTTCTACTACGTAATCGCATTTAGCGAGTTCCCCTTCAATATCGCCAACGCGCTTATGGTAGGATACACAAATATTGCGTTTATAGTCTTGTCCTACCGGAATATGATTGAGAATATCATCTTCCGGATGGACTACTGTTTCATGGTCCATAGCCGTACGCAAATCGAGTACTGGTTTTTGAACCTCGTATTCAACCTTAATAAGAGGCATAGCCTTTAATGCAGTAGCTTCATCTTTAGCCACTACGAGAGCCACTTCATCGCCTACATAGCGGACTACAGGATCGAGAATCAACGCATCATAAGCAGATGGTTCAGGATAGGTTTGACCAGCTAAGGTAAAACGCGTATTCGGCACATCTTCATAAGTAAAAATAGCCTCTACACCGGGGATTAATTTCGCTTTAGATGTATCAATAGATTTAATTCGCGCTTGCGCATGAGGGCTACGTAACACCTTAATAATAAGGGCGTCTTTTGGTACAAAATCCCCTGTATAGGAAGGTTTACCACTGAGTATGCCCTTGGCATCGACTTTATCATAAGACTTACCAATGTGCTTCATTATAAACCTCCTTGTAGATATTTACGGACGCCGCGAAGCTGTGATTCATAACCAGTACAGCGACAGAGATTACCAATCAAATATTCTCGGATTTCATCATCACTGGCATTTGGATTTCTACGTTTCAATGCGATAGCACTCATCATCATACCGGTGGTACAGAAACCACATTGGTCAGCCCCTTCAGAAGCAAGACAATCTGCTAATAAAGATGCATCCTCTTCAAGACCTTCGAGGGTCGTGATGGAATGGCCTGGCGCACGGAATGTAGGATATGCACAGGATAGTGTGATTTCATCATCTACCCAAACAGTACATAGACCACAGTTTGTCGTATCACAGCCACAGCGTACGCTATAATAACCTAAGTTGCGCAACGTAGTTAATAACATTTCGTCTGCTGGCACATTAACGGTTACGTTCTTATTATTAATCTTCAATACTAATTCCATTATTGTGCCACCTCCTTAACTAACCGGCGAACCATGGCTTTAGCCATTTCTATACGATATTCCTTCGATGCATGAGAATTCTTTTGATATACTAATTCCTCTGATGCAACCCGTGCTGCCTCGTCCAATGCATCCAATCCTTTTTCTGAAAGCAAAGCACTCGCTTTCTCCGCCAGTTGTGGTGAACCTGGACGAGTCCCAATATAAACTTCATAGGCTGTATCATCACGGCGAATAGAACCGGTTAAATACGGAAAGTCACCACGAGAAATGCGCAACGCCTCAACCGCAACAGGCACTTCCCGTTTAGGGATGCGAATTTCAACTAAAATATCGCGTTCCCGATAATTCATATAATCCTTCATGGACATACGACCACCCTTATAGGTTACGATGTCTGCATGAACCGCTAGCAGAGCTGGAATGATATCGGAAAAGCCAAATTTGCTAGCCACGGATCCGCCCATGGTAGCCATATTTCTAAATTGGACGCCTAGAATTTCTTTGACGCCACGTACTACAGCGCCGCCACAAAAGCGTTGTAATGGTTCAAATCGTTCTACATCGCCTTGTGTCGCCATGGCACCTATAACAAATTCGTTATCTTCTTCACGAACATATCGTAAATCTAATCCTGCCATATCGATTACTGCAGGCCATGTACGGCGACCTAAGCGCAGCCAACACCCACCGGCAAGCATCGGTGCCGTCTTATTTTTTACGGCCATTTCATAGGCCTCTTCCACCGTCTTCGGTTGTAATACTTTCAAAAAGGCTAACATAATCTATCCTCACAATGGTATACTAAAAACAATCATTATCTTAAGCCATTTATATTAGCAATGTTGCCATAAAACCTTTTATTTTTGCTTATATATATAATTGTAACAACTATTACATCGTAAATCTATGACAAACAATATAAAATTACAAGAAGTTTGCAAACAATTACATATACCGGTAGTAGGTACCACATCGTGGCCACTTCCTCGAGAAGCGCGCGAAATCTTACGGGAATCCAATCCATGTCCCTTTACAGCCGCTGACCTAGAGGAACGATTGACTGGCACATCTGAGTTTATGCCACGCAGTGCCATCGTCTGTCTATTTCCCTATCATGTAGCACATGAAGGGCCTACAAACCTATCTCGTTACACCTGGGCCACAGATTACCATCTGGTAGTGACAGACTATTTGCAACGCCTCGTAGATGAACTAAAAACGAACACCCCAGATGCATTGTTCTCTATCCATTGCGATACGAGCCCCTTGGCTGATCGTTACATGGCCTATTTAGCAGGCCTTGGGTTCTATGGGAAAAATAAATGCTTTATCAATCCAACTTGGGGTTCTTATATCGTCATCGGTACTGTGCTCACCACATTAGAATTCGAGCCCAATACGCCTATGACCGATACGTGTGTGGGCTGTAATCGGTGCATTACATCCTGTTTAGGGCAATGTCTAGATGGCAATGCATTTAATTACGCCACCTGTAAAAGCTATTTAACGCAAAAAAAAGGTAATCTCACTGATGACGAACAGTCCATCATCAAGAAATCACCCTTAGTATTTGGTTGTGATGTGTGCCAAGAGATTTGCCCTCATAATAAAGACTTGCCTACAACACCTATTATTGAATTTCAATCTGTCGAACCCTATGTGGATATTACCGAATTAGAATCGATGACAAATAAGGAATTTAAAGCCAAATATGGCCATCGAGCCTTCTCATGGCGCGGCAAAAAAATATTGATACGCAATCAGGAATATATCAACAAACCTTAATACCACATACTATATTTTGTAGTAATTTAGTTTATCCAAGGATTCACTCAAGGCCGGTACATATTCTTTGATGAACATATCTACCTCTGGCATATTAAGAGCTTTCAATTTAGCCAAAATCGTATCGTGAGCTTCCTTGAATTCATCATTGCCCGCATGTAATTCATTGACACATTTCATATAAGCGGACAAGGTATCGGCAGCTTTCACAATCGGCCATTCAGGCAATGTTTCAGCATCCACAATATATGGTTTATAAACGGATTGCAATCGTTCCGGCAATGTACTAAGCATTTTTTCTTGCGCTAAGGTTTCCACCTCGCCATACAAGGAACGAAGTTTTGGATCAAAGTATTTAATAGGCGTCGGCATGTCCCCTGTAAAGATTTCACTCACCTCATGGTACATGGCAATGACGGCAACCTTGTTAATATCTAGGTTACCACCAAAATATTCATTTTTAAGAGCCGCTAAATTATGGGCTACCATAGCCACCTCAAGGCTATGCTCTTGAATATTTTCCGTTTCCGTATTGCGCATTAAGCTCCAACGATTAATAAAGCGCATCCGTTTTAAAAAAGCAAAAAATGAACTCATACATATCCCCCTTACAATGAAGGTCCCACCAGAAGGTAGGACCTTTTATAGTTTGTATAACCAAATAGTTATCTTATTAAATGACACCGCGTAATTTAAAACCATAGTCTAAGAACTGAACAGCCTCATTCCAACGGTTGTCATCATTGAGCATCACCACAATCATAGTGTGCCCATTTCGCGTAGCCGATGCGATCAAACATTCACCAGCCGCATTTGTAAAGCCTGTCTTTAAACCATTAGCACCAGGGTATTTATTGCGGATGAAATGATTGGTAGTGCGAATCGTTTCAGGTGCACGATTTTGATATGGCACCTTATAGTAATCATTTGCCACCTTATCGCGGAACATTTGATACTTCATACCATACGCTGCAATCAAAGCCAAATCGCGTGCCGTCGAATGATGTCCCATTTGGGTCAGCCCATGAGGATTGAGGAATACGCTATTTTTAGCCCCTGCCTTAGCTGCTATGCGATTCATATCCTTAGCAAAATTTTCTACAGAACCGCTTACATTCTCTGCCACAACTACGGCCGCATCATTACCAGATGCTACCATCATGCCTTCTAGAACACCTTCCAAGGTGATTTGGTCACCTACTTGCACGCCAAGATTGGACTCTTCCATGCTCGTCGCATACGGACTAATCGTAGCCAACTCATCTAATTGTGTTCCTTTTAACTCAAGCGCTGTTAATAAGGTTACCATTTTCGTAGTACTCGCCGGATGCATCCATTTATCAGGATTCTTAGCAAATAAAATTTCTTTTGTATCTGCATCAATGAGCACCACTGCTTCACCAATGGTAGATGGTGGCGTAGGTGCATCAGCACGAGCGACCGTGCCAATACACATGGCACTGATGAAAGCTAGCGTCAGTACAAAATATTGCCATACTGAACGCTTATTCATTATTAAATCTGTCATAAATCTCTCTTTCTAGTTCTAACAATCAATTATTGTTCGCTTGCACTATATATCCATATTCGTTGCAGTAGCTTTTTTCTTTGTTCCTTTTAGTTCACCCGTAGAAGTATCTACATTTTGTACATATACTACACGTTGCGGATATGGAATATCGATACCATATTTATCAAAGGCATCCTTTACATCAGACATGATACTGTATTGTACAGTTAAATAATCATTGGTCTTAACGCGGGCAAAAGCTGAAATTTTTACAGAGTTATCTCCAAACTCAGAAATACCGATTTCCAAGTTTTTAACATCAAGAATGCGCTTATCATTAGCAAAGACATTCTTTAAGATCTTTATCGCCTCATGATGGTCGTTATTATACCCAATATCAAACACAAAAGGAATGACACGTACCTTTGTATTGGTAATATTCGTAACGTTTTGTGATGTAAGCAATGAGTTTGGTATATAGATTTGTTTTTGATCCTTTGTAATGATGATGGTATACATAAATTGAATTGCCGTAACACTACCTACCACATCACCTACTTGGATAACGTGGCCTGCGCGGAATGGCTTAAATATTAAAATCAATAATCCGGATGCTAAGTTTGACATATTATTTTGTAATGCCAAGCCGATACCTAAACCAAAGGCACCAAAAGCAGCCACAAAGGATGTAGTGGGAACACCAATTTGGTTAAGGCAGATCAAAACCAAACCAATGAGCAATAGGTAGTTGATAATTTGGGTTACAAAACTCATCGCTGCAGAATCATAATTGGCACGTGTCATCACACGAACAGCAAAATTTTTAACCCACCGAATAAGATAGCGGCCTATTACAAATATAATGAGTGCTAGCAGAATATTACCCGCTTGGCTCAGAAACCATTCTCTCAATTTTAACAAGACATTGGCATCTTTAAACAACAGCTCTGATGCGGCTGCTAAGAATTCGTACATGTATACCTCCACAATTCTCAAGGTGACTTACTCAAATCTATGGTAAACATATGATATAATTTCACATATAAATATTACGTATTATAAATAACTTATATGAAGATAATAAAATATTACCTTTTATTATAGCTTTATATTCTATATCTAACAATGATAAACTAGGGAGTCCTATATGTCTAATAATCCATATACAGCGCCAGATGAACTAATATCCGGTGGTCATGTCACTAAAGAATGTAACTCTGTAACCGTACTCTTTGACGACATTCACTATTCCTTGAGCAGTGGTCAATTAAACGGAGGCTTTCACCATACATTAGGTGTACGCAATCAACAATTAACCTACCATATTGAAACAGAAAAAGATTTACCTGGTGGCTCTGTGGCAAACTATTTAGCTCAAGAATTTGAGCACATCGATGTGCCTGTACATTTCAGCACTGCACTGCTAACCTCGGCTACACCATCCCTTCATGCGTATACAATGGTACAAGAAAGCGATACAATCGTTGAAACCATTGTTACTGGGGGGTATAAGCAAACGGCCCATCGTGCAGGAACAGGTTATTGTTATGAAGAAAAAGATGGTGAATTCCACACTCCTGGCACGATAAATATCCTCGTATTCACCAACAAGGCCTTAACAGATAGTGCGATGGTGAAAGCTATCATGACGATTACCGAGGCTAAAACGGCAGCATTACAAGATTGGAAGGTAGAAAGTACCAAAGCCATTCCTAAATACAATACACAAATAGATCACAGTTTAGCAAAAGAAATGAACACCTCCGCTACAGGAACGGCAACAGATGGCATCATCTTAACTATCAATACAAATGGCGATGTATTGACGGATGCCGGATCCTATTCCCTATTTGGTGACACATTAGCCAAAGCTGTATACCTAGGTGTGCAACGAGCATTAGAAAATGCCATCGGCACTGAATAATCGATGCAAGCAAAAGACCCTTTGTGAATAATCGCAAAGGGTCTTTTTATGTCTATCTTATTTGCATACCATTACTTGTAATGCTTAGTATTCTCCGAATATGCGTTCTAAATCCTTACAAGTTCGTTCCTTTTGTAACGCTAACATCAACAAGATACGAGCCTTTTGAGGTGACAAGCTATCACACACAAAATAGCCTGCGTCCGCATCTTGAGGAACCTTAGATACTATGCCACTACCTGTACGCGATGCGCGTACAACAGGTATTGGTAAATTAGATGTTACCTTGCGGATAGGTTGTGGTATCGTACCATGTCCTAACCCAGCTAGAATCAAACCAGATGGGTTCGTTGCTACTATAGCAAGCCCCATAATTTCTTCAATACCTGCATAACATGTTAAGATTTCAACACGTGGCAAATCATCATCGTCTGGCAAGCCAAATTCAGATTCCATAGTATGTTTACGCAAAGGGCTCATATAGTAACGGGCTGCACCATCCTGCACAATGCCAAGATGACCTGCATTAGGACTACCAAAGGTCGCCACGTTAGTTGTATTCATTTTAGTTACATCCCGTGCACCATCAATATAGCCATTCATAACGACTAGTACACCCTTATTATAAGACTCTGGTGTTCGAGCCACTTGTATAGCCTGTAACAAATTAATAGGGCCATCAGCACTGACAGCACCTGCAGGACGCATCGAACCGGTTATAACGATAGGCTTATCAGTATGAACAGTAAGATGTAAGAAATACGCTGTTTCCTCCATACTATCCGTGCCATGTGTAATAACAACACCTGCAACATCATCATTATCTACACATTTTTGTACTAATTTCGATAGGCGGACCCATTGAAATAGCGTTATATCTGAGCTTTCAATATTACAAAATTGATTGCACACAAAAGGTCCATACTCTCTAACGCCAGGGACAGAGGATATAATTTCTTCTAAGGGCAATACACCTGCCGTATAACCCGTCAAATCAGTGTCCGAAGCTCCTTGGCCCGCAATGGTACCGCCTGTACCAATGATTGCAATTTTCTTAGTCATCATATCCTCCTATAAATATCATAATGTAGACGGTTTAAAAGAAGGCATTAATTCAAGTTTATGGCGATTGATGCGTTGTAGATAATCAATGCGCTCCTTCGTTTTTATATCTTCAATTTCACCGGTTCGAATATACCGGTCGAGAATGGCATAGGTAAATCCTAGTTTATCCTCATCGGATTGACCACTGAGGCCATCACTCGGCGTTTTATCTACTAAATGACGTGGAATATCCAAAAGGCGTCCAATCTGACGCACCTCTTCAACCACGAGATTAGCCAATGGACTAAAATCACCTGCTGCATCGCCAAACTTTGTAGAATAACCCACATAGTCTTCAGATCCATTACATGTATTAGCCACACGTGCACCATGTGGTAAATTTTGACCTACCGCATATAATGTGGCCATCCGCAAACGAGGTGGTGTATTAATTTCTGCATCTCGTGCTAACTCTGTACGGCCTGTTACACGGGAAAAGCCTTCGCCTTGTACAATGGCCTCTGTCAATGCACGATAGGCATTACCAATATTCACAATCATATAGGGAATGCCAAGATGCGTAACCACCTCTTTTGCATCATCTATATCGGATTGTACATCATTTGGCATAAGGACGCCTACAACGCGTTCTGCACCAAGCGCCTCCTTACAAATAGCGGCTACCACGGTTGAATCCTTACCGCCCGAAATGCCGACTACAGCGGAACAGGTAGGTCCATTTTGTTCAAAATAGTCCCGAATCCACGCTACTAATTCCTCTTTTGTTCGTTCTGGATGTGTAAGCATAGATCCTCCTATTTTTTACGACCAATACGATTTAATAAGTCCATCTTCATATGGTAATAATCAGGGCTCATATCTAGATAGTGACGATGTGGATTTTCAAAGCGTTGTTCTTCCGGCCAAATTTCATGAGCTAATTGGTCTTGTACATAGGATCGTATCGATTCCAATGTTGGGGATGGTACGATTTGTTCGCCCCCTTTAATCATGAGTTCCTGCATATTTTTAAATGTACAGTTTTCATAGTACAATTCTCGCCATGGCTTTTCTGGATCAATATAGCGATATGGTTTGTCTGTAGATGGCACTTCACCAGGTAATGTCAATAGCTCCGCAATGGCGCGACCATCCTCATTATAAACGCGATATACCTGTTTCAAACCAGGATTGGTAATCTTTTCTACAGATTCAGAAATCTTAATGCGCGGTTCCCATACGCCGCGTTTCTCAACGCCTGCAATCTTATACACAGCACCGAATACAGGATCCGTTTTCGACGTAATCAACCGTTCCCCTACGCCAAAGATATCAATAGGCCCACCTTGATTTAACAAGGATGAAATCGTATATTCATCAAGGCTGTTAGACGCCATGATTTTACAATCATTCATGCCTGCATCATCGAGCATGTGGCGCGCTTGCTTAGCTAGATACGCCAAGTCACCAGAATCGAGGCGAATGCCTTTCAAACGATGCCCCATTGGCTCTAATACCTCGCGGGCCACCTTAATAGCATTCGGTACACCAGATTCTAAAACATTATAAGTATCAACCAAGAACACAGCGCTGTCCGGATACACTTCAGCATAGGCTTTGAATGCTTCGTATTCAGAATCGTGGTACATGACCCAACTATGTGCCATGGTACCATTCACAGGAATACCAAATTGTTGTCCTGCTAGAACTGTGGCAGTCCCATTGACACCGCCTATGAAAGCCGCCCGTGCGCCATATACTGCAGCATCAACATTGTGAGCGCGACGCGCACCAAAATCGGATACAATGCGCCCATCAGCAGCGCGTACAATGCGGTTCGCCTTTGTAGCGATAAGCGATTGATGATTGATCATAGTCAGTACTGCCGTTTCCACGATTTGTGCATCGATAAGAGGAGCCACGATAGTCATAATCGGTTCATTCGGATATATGATGGTGCCTTCTTTGAAAGCATATACATCACCGGTAAATTTGAAATTGCGCAAATACTCTAAAAATTCATCACTAAACAAATGTAATGATTTAAAATACGCTATATCCTCCTCATCGAAATGAAGATTCATAATGTATTCTAAAACTTGTTCCAATCCGCCAAAGATAGCAAAGCCACCCTTGTCTGGATTGCGACGGTAAAATACGTCGAAGGCAACGCGGTCTGTATTGTCTTGTTTCGTAAAGTACCCATGAGCCATGGTCATCTCATAGAGATCCATTAGCATACTAATGTTGCGACGTTCATGTTGCATACTTTCACCATCCTACATAAATAAAAGGTATATAATACAGCGCGTTCGTTATTCATTACGCATGATACTATTATAAACTATATACATCGTCTTTTCTATTCATAGTACATGTGATATAACTATATTATAGATAATAATTACTTATTAACTAATGAATAAACATGAATCGTCCTATTTTACTAAAATGTATAGGATATATTTCAGAATGAGAGGTACCCTATGGACACAATCGTTCAAGCAAAACGTGTATTAGAAATATTTAAAGAAATGAGCCAAATTCCACGTGGTTCTGGCAATGAAAAGGGCATTAGCGATTATATCGTCAATTTTGCTCATAACCTCGGACTCGAAGCCACACAAGATAGTGAGTGGAATGTAGTCATCAAAAAACCGGCTACACCAGGCTATGAAAATCGTCCATCCGTTATCCTTCAAGGTCACATCGATATGGTATGCGTAAAAGGTCATGATTCCAACCATGATTTTACTAAAGACCCTATTGCCAACATCATTGAAGGTGAATGGATGCATGCCGATGATACTACATTAGGTGCCGATAATGGTATGGGCGGCGCTATGATTTTAGCAGTTCTAGAAGATAAGAGCCAACAACATGGTCCCCTACAAGTATTGTTCACAACTAACGAAGAAACAGGTATGGATGGTGCTGCAGCAGTAAAAGAAGGCCAAGTAACAGGCGATTATCTAATCAACTTAGACACAGAAGTGGAACATGAATTCTGTGTAAGTTGCGCTGGCGGTTGCCACGTTAATGTATCCATTCCACTATTGCGTGAAAACAATCTACCTGGTTATGATGCAGGTCTTTCATTAACTGTTAAAGGTTTAAAAGGCGGTCATTCCGGTATTGAAATCATCGAACAACGAGCTAATGCAAACCAAGTACTTGCTCGCGTTCTTTATGATTTAGAAAAACAATATTCCTTTAATCTAGCTTCTTTTGTAGGTGGCGTTAAACATAATGCCATTCCATCTAAAGCCGTTGCAACCATGTCTGTACGCAACGAAGATATGGAAGCGATTAAGACCCTTATCAAATTCTACGAAAAAGAATACAAACACGAATTTGCTATCAAGGATCCTGATTTAACATTCGTAGTAGAAGAAATTCCTACACCGGAAACCGTGTATGCTGATGATACATCAGAAGCCTTAATTTCCTATCTCTATCTTGCAGAAGATGGGGTTCACTCTATGAGCCAAACCATCGAAGGTCTTGTAGAAACATCGGATAATCTCGCTATCGTTTCTGAGGGCACACATACGATAGACATCCTCGTATCTGTACGTAGTTCCAATAAAAATAGCTTGGAATACTTATCTAAAAAATTGTTACTCCTTGCCGATACATTAGGCGTTTCTGCTACTCGCAGCGGCGGCTATCCTGCATGGGAATACGATAAAGGCTCTAAGCTAGAGGAACAAGTTATCGCACTTTACAATACCATGTCCGATACCCCTGCTCGTGTAAACGCTGTTCATGCAGGCCTAGAATGTGGCTTATTAAAGAATGTTTTACCAAATACTGAAATGATCAGCTTTGGTCCAACAATCATTAGCCCACATACAAATATGGAACGCGTACATCTACCTTCTGTAGAACATGTATACGTATTCCTTAAAGCATTACTAGAAAAATTACAATAATTTTTCAAAGTTTTACATAATAATATTTATTCAAATAAGCGTATGTACTCATATATATCCTATGAGGCATACGCTTTTTTATAAAATCAATGACATAAATATATAAACACATTCACATATACTCATATTAGTATAATATTATCAATTTTTCTTATAAATCGCTTATTACTTAACTTTGTAAACTATTGTTCATACCCTTACGGGTATTTTTATATGTTATGTAAGAGTAGTATACTATGTTTACATTTACAAGGGAGGCGTATTATGATACCAATTACGATCATATCCGGATTCTTAGGCTCTGGAAAAACAACGTATTTACAACATATATTAAACTGTCGTAACACCAATGAACGTATATTAATTATAGAAAATGATTTTGGTGAAACCAGTCTCGATGCAAAGCAATTATCCGCATCGGGCGCAACTGTACGTGAAGTAACCTCCGGTTGTATATGCTGCAGTCTGCAAGGCAACTTTAAAAATGCCTTAATCGATATTCTATCGACGCAAGATATCGATCAAATCTATATAGAGCCATCTGGAGTGAGCAAATTAAGTGAAATTTTATATACTTGTGATGATGACGATATCACCAGTAAAGCCTATGTCAGCATGATTATAACGGTCGTAGATGCCATGCAGGCACCTATGGCAATTAAGAACTTTGGCCCCTTCTTTAAGGACCAAATAAAACACTGTTATGCTATTCTACTTACTCATGTAGAGGACGAAAAACAGGTTGAAAAAACAAAACAACTCATCGTTGAATTAGCACCACATACACCAATTTATACTGATGTAGATGCACTTCAACAGGATATAAACCAACTAAAATCTAATACTCATAAGGCACACGAACATGATTCCGAAACCTGCAGTTGCCATACATGTAACGACAGTGAGGATTACAACGGCGCTCACCATGATAATCACAGTCATCATGACCATGACTGCCACCACCATGAGCACCAACCATTTGTGACCCATACATTCCATAATCTACAATCCCTCGATGATACACAATGGATTGATTTTTGTAATAATTTACCATCTACAATACTACGGGTTAAAGGTATTATTCCTACCGCATCAGGCCCTATGGAATTACAATACACACCGCAATCCTGTGCTATAACAGCTACACACTTAAATGACTATCACCTAGTTGTTATTGGCACCGAAATAGACATTCCATCTATAAACGAGAAAGTGTGCAGTGCATCATGATTCCTGTATATGTCGTAACAGGCTTATTAGGGTCTGGCAAAACTACCCTAATCAATCTAGAGCTACGAGAACGAAAGAAACTTGGCTCTACAGAAATTATCAGCTTTGAAACAGGTAATACAAAGTTTATAAAAAAGCCTTTATCGATTGAGCCAGATGATATAGAAGAAAATCTACATCATGTAATACAACAGATACAGGATTATCTTTCTACGACAACGCCGAAAGAAATATGGGTTGAATGGAATGGCATGTTTTCATTTCAACAGTTAGAACTCATCTTCTTCAATTCAATTCTAAAACAATTCTGTCATCTAGAACGCGTCATCTACACAGCAAACAGCAACAGTATAACATCTATGATACAGGCACTAGGGGATAGAATTGTATCTCAACTATACAGTGCTGATTATATTATGTTATATGCGAGTGATACGGCACAAACTAAAACGGTAAAAAAACTCTTACAATCCTATAATCCCGAATGTTCCATATTAGTCAATCCTACAGAAAAAGACATTCACAATAGACTCTCTCAACCGATATGGCCATGGTCATTGTACGGCATTGTAGCTATATTGACGTTATATATATTACTGGTCACCGTATTCCGTCATAGTATCTCCTATTCCATCCATCAAGTTTTGGCCATTGCATCAGGCATCATTTTTGAAGGAATACCGTTTTTATTGTTAGGAACCATCATTTCTTCTGCTATCACACTATTGGTACCGGATCGTTGGCTAATGCGTTATCTGAAAGCAGACTCTATTAAAAGCTATGGCATCGCCATTGGTAGCGGTCTTGTATTACCTATCTGCGATTGTGCTACTATTCCTATGTTTAATGCATTATTAAAGCGTGGTATCCCTCAACATATAGGATTATTATTTATGCTCGCAAGTCCTATTATGAACCCCATCGCATTATTAGCAACCTATTATGCATTTCCAGATACGCCACAAATAATACTAGCTCGCATAATTGGTGGTATAGTAATCGCATGTATGGTGGCCCTCACATTTAAATGGAAACCACACAAATTATCTACTATCACTAACAATTTACCTCAGCCAAAAGATTATCAGTATGGTTCATCAAATCAAGAAGGCAATAAAAAGAAAATCTTTCTATTGCACGTAGAACGTGAATTCAGTCAATTACTTATTTACTTCTCTGCAGCAGCTTTCACATTAGCACTATTCCAAGTATGGATAAAACCAACCTTCTTCTCTGGTTCACTCGATGTAGCCACACCTATTGCTAATGCATTATTACTAGCTTTAGCGTTCCTCTTCTCCCTATGTTCTACATCAGATGCCATTATAGGCCGTTCGTTAAGCAATTTATTTCCTATATCAGCAGTTCTTGGTTTCCTATGGTTAGGTCCTATGATTGACATCAAAAACGTATACATGTTACGTCAGTATATCTCAACATCATTTATACTTCGCTTAGTTATTACTATAAGTATTATTACGTATATCATGACATTGCTATTTCAATTTTTATTTAATGTATAAGGAGAACAGACTATGTTATCAGAACTACGAAACAAAGATATACTCAGTGTCATCAAGGGTCTGCTATATACGGCATTAGGTATTAGTTTTTTATATCTCCTCATTACGGGCCAATATAAATTATATGTGGCCCCTCGATATGAATTATTTTTACTCTTAGCAGGTATAGCACTGTTATTGGGAGGTATTGTTTCAATCCTTTGGTCCCCTAATAAACAATACAAACACAATTGGCGCTCTATTACACCCATCATAATTCCTCTTGTATTATTTGTGGTGCCACCGATTTTATCTCCTAATTCTGTACAAGTAACAGGAAATACGGCTGCCACAGAAGATCGCAATGATTTTAATTTCTCTCAAGACGATATTGGCGAAGTGATTACTATCAATAATGAGGCTAAAGATCCTGGTATTTCCAAATCCAAGAAGGAAATCGTATTAAACTCAGACAATTATTATCGCACCATCGTTGCACTCGGTTCTAAACCAGAGGAATATGTAGGGTACAAAATCTACATGACAGGCTATGTTAACCGAGACGACAATACATTAAAATCTAATGAGTTTACACTTTCACGTATGGCCATGGCCTGCTGTATCGCAGACGTATCCCCTATCGGATTAACCATGCATAAGAATGATGGAGATTCTTATAGCAATAAACAATGGGTAACCGTAGAAGGCACCGTATCCACACGAGACTTTCACGGACGTAAGCAACCATACATAGAAATCAACAAAACAAAAGATGCACAAGAAATCTTAGGATATGTATATCCATAGCATAATAAAAGGGCTACCACAAATGTGATAGCCCTCTATTAATATTGTGCATATTTTATCGCAAATGACCTATAATGCGTTTCCCCATCACGGCAGCCACAGCACATAAAAATACATCAGGCCCAACAGGAATCAAGAAACAAGACCAGATAACAGCCCACCAACCAATAGGTGTCCCTAAATATACATTCATTATCATATATAAATAGATCATGCCAAAACCATATACAATGAGCAGATTGATAATAGCACCAATGAGCAATGTTTTAACAGAATGTGTTGGTGAAAGCTCACTGAAGCGCCCCACCACATAGGCGCCAACCATGAATCCAATCAAATAACCAAATGTAGGCTGTAATACATAGCCAGGCCCGCCGCCAGATGTAAACACAGGTACACCGATAAGTCCCAATATAATATAAATACCTACACTAATGGCACCGAGACGGCTGCCTAATATAATACCAGCCAATGTAGTAAATAAAATCTGCAGTGTAAATGGACAGTTTGGAAGTGGCACACGAATAAATGCACCGGCTGTAATTAATGTTACAAATAAGGCCGTCATCGTCAACTCTCTTGTGCTGAGACGTCGATTGGAAATGGAACTCATGGTATACCTCCATTAATAGAATAAAAGAAACCTATCTAAACAAACTACATATCTATTCAAGGTTATTAAACCATTCCATTTTATTTATGTCAACCATATATACTTATATTGAGTTTACATTATGCAAAATATGCAAATAAAAAAAAGGATATACATAATGTATGTCGAATATATTATGTATATACCTAAAAATAAGTATATAGTTTTAATTTTCATCTTATATTCATTTTATGATATTAAATTATGTATAAGTAGATTGAGTAAAATCTACTTGCGCAATTGCTTTTGAGCAAAATCCTTTTATGGAGGTAATTAACATGAAAAAAGTAAATAATTTGTCTAAAGTATTATGTGCTCTTGGCGTAAGTACTGTATTGATTGCAGGCGTAGCATCTGCAGCTCCTACTTACCCAGCTCCTAGTTCCTGGAATGGTGTTGGTAGCGTAGCATCTCCAATGCAAAGTAGCGAAATCGACTACGTAGGCGCTGTTACTACATTACATCGCTACTATCCAGATGCAATGGTAACTTCTATCTCCTATGATGCAAAACATCATCCAACTTACGAAGTAGAAGCATATACTAAGACACAAAAAGTGGAAATGAAAATCGATGAAGCAACAGGTCAAGTTGTTTCCAATCAAGCAAAATCCATTAGTGCATGGAACAAATTAAAGAAATCTCACAGCTTTAATCCACAAAACTCCATCACACCAGAATCTGCTGAAACAAGAGCTATCGAACGCGTAGGCAGCGATTTCCAAACAATGGAATGGGAATTGGAAATGGACGGCAACAAACTTGTCTACAAACTAGACATGACTAACGGCGGCGACAAAAAAGCAGACGTTAAGATCGATGCTATTTCCGGTAAAGTTCTCAGTGCTAAAGTAAAAACTACAAAATACTAAGCATAACCCATATATTATATAGATACACCTAACCACTATATAATATATCTCTCCAATTTCTTAACACACTCATAAAACTAAACACTCATAAAAACTATACACACATAAAACAAACCCTTTTAAACACACATATACACATATTAAAAGACCTTGAATCGTTGAATTCAAGGTCTTTTTTTTTGGGTTATAGGACAAAAAGGCTGTACCAAATTATGTTACGACATCTTGGTACAGCCTCTTATTACAAGGTTTTCTTTTTATGTTCTATAGGTTTTTGGAGTTATGCTTTAAGGAGTTTAGAAGTTAAGATTAAGCTTTATCCAATGCTTGAGAAAGATCATCGATAATATCATCAATATTTTCAAGACCAACAGACAAGCGGATCATATCTGGTGTTACGCCAGCAGATTTTTGTTGTTCTTCGTTAAGTTGTGCATGTGTTGTGGATGCAGGGTGAATAACAAGAGATTTAGCATCCGCCACATTAGCAAGGTTAGAGAAGATTTGCAATGCATCAACCAATTTAATGCCTGCTTCTTTGCCGCCTTTTACGCCGAATGTGAATACTGCACCAACCCCTTTAGGGAAGTATTTATCAGCTAATGGTTTATATTTACTATCTGCAAGTTCTGGATAGTTAACCCAAGCAACTTTAGGATGTTTGCTCAAGAAATCAACTACTTTACGAGCATTTTCTACGTGACGTTCTACACGCAATGACAATGTTTCGATACCTTGCAAGATTTGCCATGCTGCTAAAGGCGTAATGCATGCGCCTGTATCGCGAAGCAATTGAGCACGAATTTTTACGGTGAAAGGAATTGGTAAGTCACCATATACTAGACCGTTGTAGTGTTCGTCCCCTTCAGCAAAGCTAGGATATTTACCAGATGCTTTATAGTCGAATTTACCAGATTCTACAACTACACCAGCCAATGTTGTACCATGACCACCAAGATATTTAGTAGCAGAGTGAACGACTACGTCTGCACCATGTTCTAATGGACGGAACAAGTATGGGGATGCGAATGTATTATCTACGATTAATATAATATTATGTTTATGGGCAATATCAGCTACTGCTTGAACATCGATAAGGTTGATGCCAGGGTTACCGATAGTTTCGATATATACAGCTTTTGTGTTGTCATCAATAGCTGCTTCAAACTCTTCCAAATTGTCAGGATTAACAAATTTAGTTTCGATACCCAAACGAGGCAATGTAGCAGTGAATAAGTTATATGTACCACCATACAATGTAGATGCAGCAACGATATTATCACCTGCGCTTGCTACATTCAAAATGGAGTATGTAATCGCTGCAGAACCAGATGCTACAGCAATACCACCAGCACCACCTTCAAGTTGAGCTACACGAGCATCCAATACGTCAGTAGTAGGATTGCCAAGACGAGAATAAATACCACCAGGATTAGTCAAGGCAAAACGGCCAGCTGCTTCCTCTGCATCTTTAAATACGAAAGATGTTGTTTGATAAATAGGTACTGCACGGGAACCTGTTGGATCCACCGTATGACCTGCATGTAATTGTAATGTTTCAAATTTATATTGTTTGCTCATTAAATTCAACTCCCATTCATCTAAAGGAATAAACTTCATTTCTTATGCCTATTATATTACTATGTATTAAAAAATATGTCTACCACTTTTTATAATACATTCTCCATAACTATAAGCTATAGCAAAAATTTTGGCGTATCTTAAAACAAATGGATATGGAAAGAACCGAATGCGTTCCCAAAGACGACTTTGGCCCTGCGTAGGCCGTAGGCCGGAGTCAGACCCGGCCGGTGGAGTCTTTGGGAACACATTCGGTTCACTTACATACTCTGTATTTAAATATAAGCACCAAAATTTTTATCTCGTTCAAACTTCATTTTCTGAATTTGTTCAATAATATATGGTGTTTCTTGGTATACGTAATAGTTCAACCAATTCGTAAAGAGCAATGTACTAACAGATCGCCATCTTACAATTGGTTTTTGTTTTGGATCATCATCAGGGAAATAGTTTTCTGGTACCGCAATGTCTTCACCTTTAGCAAGGTCTCGTACATATTCGCGATTGAGTGTATCCCAATCGTACTCGGAGTGACCAAAAACAAAGATGTGTTTGTTATCTAAGCTTCGTACGATGGCAGCCCCAGTTGGTTCAGAACCAGCTAACAATTCTAATTCCCTATGTGCTTTAATTTGCTCTAATGAAACTGTAGTATGGCGGGAGTGTGGCATCCAGAACTTTTCATCAAAACCTCGTAAGAGAACCGGTTGGTCGTTATAGATATCATGTTCATAAACGCCGAACAATTTAGTATCCATAATTTGTTTATTAATGCCGAAATGATGGTACAGGCCAGCCTGTGCGCCCCAACAAATATAGAACGTGGAGCATACGTGTTCTTCACTCCAATCCATAATTTCTACAAGCTCATCCCAATAGTCAACCTCTTCAAAAGGCATCAACTCTACAGGAGCACCGGTAATAATCAAGCCATCAAAACACTCATCTTTAACTTCGTCAAAGGTACGGTAAAAAGTATCTAAATATTCTGCATCTACATTCTTAGATTTTCGAGATGCGGTATGCAATAAAGTTAAGTTTACTTGCAACGGGCTATTACTAAGAGCGCGAAGGATTTGTGTTTCCGTAACCTCTTTTGTAGGCATCAAATTGATAAGCAAAATATGAAGCGGACGAATTTGTTGTGTTTCCGCTCGTTCCGTATCCATTACAAAGATATTCTCTTGTGCTAACTTTGTTATGGCCGGTAAATTCTTAATAACTTTAATCGGCATTGTGAAACCTCCTAAAACCCTTTAGCAACATAAGCGCGACGCAATGCCTCTAAACCTTCTGTCAATGTTGCACGAGGACAGGCAACATTGATGCGTTCAAACTTTTCACCATCTTTACCAAACATGGAGCCACTATCTAGCCATAGCTTTGCATCATTAAGTAGCCATTGTTCACGTTCTTCTGGAGTCAATGGCAGTTCAGAGCAATCAAACCACATGAGATACGTCCCTTCAGGTCGATACATATGAAGCTTCGGCAAATGTTCCTCAAAATAATCAAGAGTATATTGAATATTCCCTTGAATGTATTCCTTTAATTCATCAAGCCATGGTCCACCCACTTCATAAGCGCCTTGGCAACCTACAAGGCCCATCGTGTTCAATTGACTATAGCCTGCACGATCGATTTCTTTGACAAATCTACGACGCAAAGAATCATTAGGGATGAAAATATTAGACACTTGTAAGCCCGCAATATTAAAGGACTTACTAGGCGCTGTACAAACGATGCAATGCTCAGCATAGCTTTCACCTAGATTAGCAAAAACAGTATGCTTGTGCCCATCCCATACGAAATCCGCATGAATTTCATCGCTAATAATAATGACATTATGTTTGATACAAATATCACCAAGACGTTTTAACTCATCTTCGGTCCACACGCGGCCCACAGGGTTATGAGGATTACAGAGCAAAAATAATGTTACATTGTGCTCAATAATAGCCCGTTCCACACCTTCAAAATCGATTGTATATCTATCTTCACCTTGAATCAAAGGCACATTAATCAAATTACGATCATTATCATCGATGACCATGCTGAATGGATAATATACAGGTTGATTAATGAGTACGCCTTCCCCTTCCTTTGTGAAAGCACGCACTGCCATAGCAAGCGCAAATACAACGCCCGGAGTTTTTACGAGCCATTTTTTATCTATATTCCAATTAAAACGGCTAGCGAACCATTCTTTTAGTACATTGAAATAAGCATCATCAGATTCCGTATATCCGAAAATACCATGATTAACGCGATCTAACAAGACTTGCTTTAATTCACTAGGAATTTCAAAATCCATATCCGCTACCCAAAATGGTAATACATCAGCAGGTTTACCACGTTGTACAGCAAAATCATATTTTAGAGACTTTGTATGCTTGCGATCTACGATTTTGTCAAAATTATATCGGCCCATAATAGCCTCCTTTTATTTATTGAAAGCTTGTGCTAAATCAGCAATCAAATCATCTGTATCTTCAATGCCAACGGACAAGCGCAACAATCGACGTGTAATCCCTTTGCGTTCCGCATCTTCAGGTTTTAAATCTGGATGTGTTTGTGTAACAGGATATGTTAACAAGGATTCGGTGCCGCCTAAACTTTCAGCAAATTGAATCAATTGAATACCTTCTAACACTTGTTTAGCGGTCTCTTCACTATCTACTTCAAAGGACAACATACCACCAAAGCCAGTAGTTTGAGATTTGTTCACTTCATAGCCTGGATGTTCTGGAAGTCCAGGGAATAATACCTTTGTTACCTTCGGTTCTTGTTTCAACCATTCTGCAAGAGCGATGGCATTCTTTTGATGTTGTTCCATACGGAGCGCCAAAGTTTTGATGCCACGAATGACAAGCCAGCTATCAAAGGCAGATAAACACGCCCCTACTGTCTTATAAATAAGGCGCAATTGAGCTGCCAATTCATCATCTTTTACAATGGTAAATCCAGAAATTACATCATGATGACCACCGATAAATTTAGTCCCACTATGGACAACAATATCTGCACCAAGATGTAATGGTTTTTGGAAATAAGGGCTTAAAAATGTATTATCTACAATAACAAGTGCATTACGGTCATGTGCCATTTTACTCAACGCACGTACATCGGTAATTTCCATCATCGGATTTGTAGGCGTTTCAATGTACACCGCTTTAGTGTTTGGTTTAAAAGCTGCTTGCACTGCATCAAGATCAGATGTACCTACATAGGTAAATTCGACACCATTCTTTTCGTAGATATTAGTAAATAATCGAATAGATCCACCATACAAATCATCCCCTAAAATAACATGGTCTCCAGGGGAAAACAAATGGAATACTGCATCAACAGCAGCCATCCCCGAAGAAAAAGCGATTGCATCAGTACCTTCTTCAAGGCCTGCAATTAATGTTTCAAGGCGATCACGAGTTGGGTTAGACTCACGTGTATATTGAAATCCTGTTGTTTCACCTAAACCAGGATGTGTAAATGTACTGGACATATAAATGGCTGGAGAGATTGCCCCTGTACTATCTGGTTTACCACTACCGTGGACGCATTTTGTATTAAACTTCATCGTATTGTCTCCTTATATATCTGATAAGATATGTTTCTATCTGCAAACTACAACCGTAGATAATATAATTCCTGTATTTAACTAGGAAATAATAATCCCACTTCGAAACTATAGTATAATAATATATCTATTATAAAAAGTACGCTGTGCTTAGTCAATTAAAAAGGCTTGTCATATAGCTGAATACGTCTATTAAGTCATATGTATTTTGAATGACTTGTCATAACTTTTAGTTTACATACAATAAAGGTCTGTGAAAATGCAATTTTGCTCATTTTCACAGACCTTCTACTTTAATCCTGATTCTCTATACATATATTCAATTTGCTAACATCCAATCCACTAGTAACCATAATACAACTAATACCACTATAAGTACTATAGTCAATGGTGTAGATGGCGTAGCATCAATAAATCCATATTTATGTGCCATTTGTTTTGTAATGACTTCCACCCCTGTTGGATTGCCAAAACGATTAGTCACTGTCTTTCCTGGCAATGCCATCAATATGAGTACTGCAGGAATCCCTACAAACGGGATAAGTGCTAATAGGACAGGCCATCCGGACCAACCAAGATCATGTAAACGTCGAACAGCAACGGCTACACCTGGTATGATAAATCCAATGGACAAAATAAAAAGGACTACCAAGCCTAGTCCAACGCCCGTTGTACCCGATACGGGGGTTACACAGCTAATAGCAGCACATATAAATAATATAATGGCTATAATTAATTGGTACACAAGCATAAAATGCCAGTATTCACTGCGACTAGCACGGCCCTCAAAATCCGCATATTTATGAACTACACAGTATTTAAAATTCTCTATAAAACCCAATTCATAGGCATCAAGTGGCAATGGAATATTTTTCATATGCCCACAATAAGGACAATATCGCTCTGAACTAGGTATTCTTTGTCCACACTTTGGACAAGCACGCATGCCGAACCTCTTTCTACAATATGATTTACATAATATTAGTATCTAATTCGAATTATTTAGTTTCATCTATTATTCATTTTACAATATTTTTCAATATAGTCAATAAAACCACATTTAAACTTTCATAAATTTTTCATATAAAAAACCTCGTCTTACTAATAGTAAAACGAGGTTATATTAGAACATGCCTCTAGCATTAAAGGATACCCATGCACTTTCAACAAACTGCTGAGTAAAAATCCAAACGTATAAAATAATAGCCACCGCACCCATCAAAATATCTTCTCTTACAGTAGGCGTATGCTCTAGGCCTAACTGTCGCTCCATAACAGGCGTAACAGCCGTATACCCTGTTTTTTCCCCATACGCATTCATGGATACATCCCCTTTTTTCACAAGATTAGATAAGAGCACAAAGATACCAACAATAGGAATAAATACTAAAAGAAATGTTAATCCACTCTTTCCAACATCATGCAATCGACGACAGGTAATAGCAAGACTAGGTAGAAAAAATACGAGCTGTAGTATGACGAGTAGCACCATTGCATAATCACTGCCAGCTGAGGTATTACCGAGCACCATATCTACGATAAGACCGAAACCAGCTAGCCCGTCTAAAATGATTTCGCGGCACACCATAAAGCGCCAAAATTCACTGCGACTAGTACGGTCAGAGAAGGTGACATATTGTTTAAAGCCACGTTTGAGAGCATCCATATAACTAACATCATATATCATATTCTGATTCATAGGCCCTCCTTATCTATCTTCATATTTTTGATCGTATGGCACAATCGCCTCAATTCGCCACGTATCATGCTCATATATCATCTTGACGAACATTTGATTAGGATAGGCTTTATCTGTGAAAGTCAGCTCAAAGGAAATATGATCTACATCGTCATCATCTCTCAACACGCCTTGTAAGTGGAGCGAAGATATTTGACGATTATGAGTAGCTTTAACAGATTTAATCCATTGATCATAGGTGCCATATTTTTCACGTTCTCGATGAGCCAACAAACGATATGCCTCTTGATATTGTTCCTTATTAAGATATGTATAATAATTTATTACAACCTGTTTAGCAGATTCAACAGCTGTACTACTACCTAAGGTCTTTTGTGCCATAATCATAAACGCACCAGGTTGCATCTGTAAATACGCATCGATTTCCTTATCTGCAGCAGAGGAAAAACTATATATCCCAATCCCCCAGCTAACAATAGTAAGGAAAACAGCAGCAATAATACTTATTTTCCCATATGATGTATGAGATGCATTGCTTAATATACCTAGGTTTTGCGGATTATCCACCGCGTTATCGCTAAATAAATCTATTTCTTCAAAGGATTCAACTGAGCTTTCAATAATAGGGTGTTTCTTTGTACCTCGCAGAAATAATACGATAACAATTAGAATGCCTATATAGGGAATAAACCCTAATAGCAAAAGCCATTCGCTATTATTTGTATCATGTAAGCGACGTACCATAGCACCCAAATTAGGCAATGTAAGGGCCATAATCGAAATAAACCACAGCGCAAAAACTATGCCTATTGTATATATAAATAGGGCACTATGAAGAGACAGTAAACCTAGCACGGCTAAGCAAACACCAACAATCAAATGTTCAACGAGCATAAATCGCCAAAATGCGCCCCGAGAAATGGTGCCAGAAAAATCACAATACCGATCTATAATATTATCTTTTATTGTATCAATTACTAATTGTCGTATCATTAAACATCCTTTTTCTCAAACGATATATCTGAATTCATGATACCAAATATCATATGTATTCTACAATGAGCAAAAAATCTCACATAAAAATAAGACCTATCAACAGAGCTTGACTCTACTATATTATATCAACATAGATGTAATATGGTACATTCGCCCTAGATAGGTCTTATTTCTATATTGCCTATATATTATATAACAACTATATTATGCACCAGCCTTTAAAACGGCTTGTTTCATAGATTGTACGTAATCAAACAATGCTTGATCTGCATTTTCCCCATGTTCAGCAATGATTTTAACAATAGCGGAACCTACGATAGCACCATCGGATACACGCGCCATAGCTTCTGCTTGTTCAGGTTTGGAAATACCGAAGCCAACGGCTACAGGAATATCTGTGTATTTACGAATGGTTTCAACGATGGATTTAATATCCGTCTTGATTTCGCTACGCATACCGGTAACGCCCAAGGACGATACACAATACACGAAACCTTCCGCTTCTTTTGCGATCATTTCGATACGATTTTCAGATGTTGGGGCAATCAAGGATACTACTTCAACACCATGTTTATGAGCAATTGTTCCAAGTTCACCTTTTTCTTCAAACGGCATATCCGGCACAATAACGCCAGAGATACCCACCTCTTCGCAGAGGGTAAAGAATTTTTCACGACCGAATACATAGATAGGATTCAAATAGGTCATGAATACGAGTGGCACTGTCACCGCATCATCACCAGTACGCAAACGGCGTACCATATCGAAGATATCGTGAATTTTTACACCTGTAGACAATGCACGCGTGCTTGCCTCTTGGATAACTGGGCCTTCCGCTGTCGGGTCCGAGAACGGAATACCGATTTCTACCATATCAGCGCCAGCTTTCACCATGATGCGAATATACCGTTCCGTGTTCTCAATACCATGATCACCAGCACTAATAAATGGGATGAATGCCTTGCCCTTTGTGAAAGCGTCTTTAATTTTACTCATGAAGATCCACCCCTCTGTATTTCGCCATAGCCGCAACGTCCTTATCGCCACGACCAGATAAACAAATAATAATGATATCGTCCTTACTCATTGTAGGAGCAATTTTACGCGCATGTGCCACCGCATGAGCACTTTCAATAGCAGGAATAATTCCTTCTAAGCGGGATAGGTATTCAAACGCATCTACTGCTTCATCATCTGTAACAGGTACGTATTCAGCACGACCACTGTCGCGCAAGTACGCATGTTCAGGTCCGATACCAGGATAATCAAGGCCTGCAGAAATGGAATATACCGGTGCAATTTGACCATCTTCATCTTGGCAGAAGTAGGATTTCATGCCGTGGAAGATACCTACTGTACCATTTGCCATCGTAGCAGCATTCATATCCGTATCTACGCCATGGCCAGCTGCTTCACAACCAATGAGGCGTACACCTTCATCAGGAATGAAGTTATAGAACATCCCCATCGCATTGGATCCGCCACCAACACAGGCCATAACAGCTGTTGGCAATTTACCTTCCGCTTCGAGAATTTGTTCACGCGCTTCACGGCTGATGATGGATTGGAAATCGCGAACAATCATAGGGAATGGATGCGCGCCCATAACGGAGCCCAACACATAGTGTGTATCGGACATACGATTTGTCCATTCGCGCATAGCTTCGGATACAGCATCTTTCAATGTACTAGTACCTGTTGTTACAGGATGTACCTTTGCGCCCAACAATTCCATGCGATATACGTTGAGCGCTTGGCGTTCACAATCCTCAGCACCCATGAATACTTCACATTCCATGCCCATCAATGCGGCTACCGTAGCTGTTGCTACACCATGTTGACCAGCCCCAGTTTCAGCAATTACACGTGTTTTGCCCATCCGTTTTGCCAATAGCATTTGACCGATTACGTTATTCAATTTGTGAGAACCAGTATGGTTTAAATCTTCCCGTTTCAGATAAATTTTGGCACCACCAAGATCTTTTGTCATGCGGTCTGCATAATACAAAAGGGATGGGCGACCTGTATATTTTTTATGTAAATCCTCAAGTTCGCGCACGAACTCTGGATCATCTTTGTACTTATTGTACGCTTCTTCCAATTCGATGACTGCATTCATCAATGTTTCTGGCATAAATTGACCACCGAAGGCGCCAAAATAGCCATGTCTTTGTTCACTCATATAACTTACCTTCCTATACTCTTCACAATCTTGGTGAAAGCTGTAATCTTCTCATCGTCCTTCACACCATTTGTTTCAATGCCACTGCTAATATCAATACCATATGGGCGAACGGTGCGAATCGCACGCGCCACATTCGTAGAATCGATACCACCAGCCAACATGAATGGACGTTCAAAAGCATCTAAAGAGGACCAGTCGAATACTTCTCCTGTACCGCCCCTCTCGTCTTTATGATATGCATCAAAGAGAAGCATATCTGCACTGCTATCGATCCACTTCTCTACATCTGCCGCACTTCGGATTTGGACCGCCTTCCAAACCTCTACATTAGTACGTTCTTTTAAGGATTGGATGAAAGCTTCATCTTCATCGCCATGCAATTGCACAGCATCAAGATTGGCTTCATTAGCAATGGTAACGAGGTTGTCTACTGTTTCATTTACGAAAACACCGACAGTTTTTATTGTATCATTCTTATCATGTTCTGTATCTGAGCCATATTTTTTGGCATATCCTCTGTGTAGTTCTTCAACTAATATTTTAGCTTGGTCAACAGTAACTTGTCGTTTGCTCGGTGCAAATACCAACCCCATATAATCTGGCTTTGCCTCCACTACAGCAGGAATTGTTTCAACCTTGGAGATGCCACACATCTTAACCTTTGGCGTATAGTAGGTCGGACCATAGAGATATGCCAACTTTTCCACTTTGTTAGGAGAACGCATAAAGGTTTCCCCCATCAAGGCGACGCCGATATTGTTATCCCGCAATACTTGTATATCCTCTGGCGTTTCAAGACCACTTTCAGATACGAAGATTACATCATCTTGAACGAGATTACGCAAGCGCACACTATTTTGTACGTCTACCGTAAAGTCTTTCAAATTACGGTTATTAACACCAATAATGCGTGCCCCACAATCGATGGCCATTTGTACTTCTTTTTCGTCATGAGCCTCTACCAAGGAAGACAAGCCAAGAGAGTCCGCTAACTCACGGAACTTAGTCAATGTTGGTACATCGAGGCATGCACAGATTAATAGGATTGCACTAGCTCCCCATACCTTTGCTTGGTAGATTTGGTACTCATCGATGATGAAGTCCTTACGAAGTACAGGGATTTTAACAGTACTTGCAATTTCTTGCAAATATTTTTTATCACCTTTAAAGAAGTCTGGCTCCGTCAAAACAGAGATAGCCGCAGCACCAGCCACTTCATATTCTTTGGCGATGTCTAAATAGGGAAAGTGCTCAGCAATAATTCCCTTAGACGGAGATGCCTTCTTTACTTCGCAAATGAAGTTAAAGTCTTGTTGACGAAGAGCTGCTTCAAAAGGAAATCCTGTATCAGATGGTAACGCCAACGCCGTTGCTTTTACAGCCTCAGGTGATTCCACATGTTTTTCTTGGGCTACCCGAATTTTGGTAGCCTCTACAATCGTGTCTACAATCAATGGTTATACCTCTTGTGTGGCTTTCACAAACTGTTCCAGTGTAGCAAGAGCCTTGCCAGAGTCGATCATATGTTTTGCCTCTTCAATGCCCTCTGCTAATGTAATACCATCTTTTGCAAGATAAATCGCCATACCAGCGTTGAGAAGAACGGCTGTGCGTTTGCCACCTTGCTCACCACCGAGAACGCGGCGTGTAATCTCAGCGTTTACAGTAGTATCGCCACCTTCGAGTTCAGTTTTATTAGCGTATTCGAAACCATATTCTTTAGGATCGAATTCGTAGCTTGTGAAAGTACCATTATTAATTTCGCATACGTACGTTTTGTTAGTAGCTGTAATTTCATCAAGGCCGTCAAAGCCGTGTACTACAGCACCACGTTTAACGCCAAGGTTAGCCAATACGCGAGCCAATGGTTCTACTAAAGATTTGTCGTAAACACCCATCAGTTCCACAGTAGCACCTGCTGGGTTCGCTAAAGGGCCTAGGATGTTGAACACAGTACGAACACCTAACGCTTTACGTACAGGGCCTGCATATTTCATAGCTTGGTGATATACAGGAGCAAACATGAAGCACATATTGGCTTTATTGAGAACTGCCTCGTTTTGTTCACCATTAAGCTCTAATTTAGCGCCTAATGCTTCAATTAAATCAGCAGCACCACATTTACTGGATACACTGCGGTTACCATGTTTTGCTACAGGAATACCTGCGGCAGAAATGATAAAACCAGATGTAGTAGAAATGTTGAACGTATTCGCTTCGTCGCCACCAGTACCTACAATTTCAACTACTGTTTGCTCGTGCGGAACAGAACCAGCCTTTTCACGCATAACCTCAGCAAAAGCTGTAACCTCATCTACAGTAGGGCCTTTTGCTGCTAGAGCACATAAAAAACCAGCCATAGGGACTTCGGCTACATCTCCGCTCATAATCTTGTTCATTGTATCTTTTGCAAGGTCGTAGGATAAATCTTGACCATGGGTTACTTTATATAATGCTTCTTGGATCATTTATAACTCCTTACTTGTTGTTCATTTTGCTTCTGTTCAACGGTAATAGGGCATAGACTCTCATTCATATCGCTTGTGGATTCACAGGGACCTATTCCCTCCACCGGCCGGGTCTGACTTTGGCCTGCGGCCTTCGCAGGGCCAAAGTCGGGACTAGAACCCTGTGAATCCACAATAACACTACGACATTTAGTCCTCTATATGCCCTACTACCTGCTTACACTGCCATCAAAATGAACAACAATTAAATATTTAAAAATGTTTCTGCGGCGCTGGGAAGGAAAACGGCGATGCCGTTTTCTTACTTTTGCGTTTAAGGAAACAAATGATTCGCAATTTTTATTAAAAGTGGTCATAGGACCGGATTTGGATTTAAATAAAGATGAAGTCGAGATGGTGGTCCTAAAACGACTTTGGCCCTGTCCCGCAGGGACAGATCTGGCCGGTGGAGGCTTTAGGGCCTCCATCTCGACTACAAATGTATATAAGACAATACCGGTCCTGGTACTACTTAGATAAGAAATTGCGAATCATTTGTTCCCCATTTGGTGTCATGATGGATTCCGGATGGAATTGCACGCCGTAGATTGGGTAGTCTTTGTGTTCTACGCTCATTACTTCGCCGTCGTCTGTAATGGATGTAACGATGAGTTCGCTTGGCATGGTTTCGTCAATGATCGCCAAGGAATGGTAACGTGCTACTTCGAATTGTTCAGGTACATCTTTCAGGATTTTGGATGGGTGTACTTGTTTGGCTACGCTTTGTTTGCCGTGCATAACTTTTTTTGCGTAGGAAACGGTGCCGCCGAATACTTCGCCGATGGCTTGGTGACCAAGGCATACGCCGAGGATTGGGAATTCGCCTTTGCATTCACGCAATAGGTCTTCGTATACGCCCGCATCAGCTGGTCTACCAGGTCCTGGTGAAAGTATCACATAGTCTGGTTTCAACGCGCGGATTTCTTCAACGGTTAATTCATCGCTGCGGATGACTTTAATGTCTGGATCGATAGAGCCTACTAATTGGTATAAATTGAAGGAAAAGCTATCGTAATTATCTATAAGGAGTACCATTATTCTACCTCCTGTGCGTCTGTAATTGCGGAAATCATGGATTGGCCTTTGATCAAGGTTTCGTTATATTCACTAGCAGGAACGCTATCGCGAACGATACCTGCGCCGGCGCGAACATAGACCTTACCGCCTTTATTCATAGCCATACGGATGCCGATACATACGTCCATGTTACCGGAGAAATCGATGTAACCTACAGCGCCGCCGTATACACCGCGCGGGCTTTTTTCAAGTTCGTGTAAAATCTCGATAGCACGAATTTTAGGAGCCCCGGACAATGTACCTGCTGGCAATGTAGCACCGATGGCATCGAGAGCATCTTTACCGTCTTGAATATCACCGCTTACAGTAGATGTAATGTGAATTACGTGGGAGAAACGTTGCAACATGTGTAACGCCTCTACTTGTACGGAACCGAATTTAGCAATTTTACCTAAGTCGTTACGGCCAAGGTCAACGAGCATGTTATGTTCAGCCAACTCTTTTTCGTCATTAATGAGTTTTTCCTCAATAGCGAGGTCCTCTGCTTCGGTTTTACCGCGGCGCATAGTACCTGCAATTGGGAAGGTGTACATTTTACCATCCGTCAATTTTACCAATGTTTCTGGAGAAGCACCTGTAAGCTCTACATCGCCACCAGATAGGTAGAACATATATGGAGATGGATTCAACGTACGCAATACGCGGTACGCATTTAACAAGCTACCATCGAACTCAGCTTCACGGCGGTTAGATACAACGCATTGGAAGATATCCCCTTCCTTAATGTAATGCTGTGTCTTTTTAACAACTGCTTCAAACTCATCCTTTGTAAACTCAGAGGTAAACTCTGTTTTAAGAATACCTTTTGGAACATCTGCCTCTTTACCGTTTACTACGAGATCAGCTAATGCTTTTAACTCAAGCTCAGCCTTGTTGTAGTTGCGTTCCAAATCGTTTGTACTGATATTAGCAATCAAGTAGATTTTATTTTTGTAATGGTCAAAGGCGATTACCTTATCAAATAGCATAAGGTCTACATCGTTGACCATGGCGGAGTCATCGTCTGGTGTTGGAAAATCCAATGTTGGCTCGATGTAGCGAATGTATTCGCAAGCAAAGTACCCTACAAAGCCACCTGTAAAGGTTGGTAGCTCTTCTAAGCGAGGGCTTTTATATTGGCTCAAAATATTGCGAATTTCTGCAGCTGGGTCAGAGCATTCAAAAGTACGTGTTGTACCGTCTTTGATAGTCATTTTATGGTTTTTGCAAAAGAGCTCAATCTTAGGATCGTAGCCTAAGAAGGAGTAACGGCCCCAATGATTACTATTATCCGCACTTTCAAGCAAGTACGTATGACTACTCACTTGTTTTAACGCTTTCAACACACTAATCGGTGTGCGTACGTCGGATAAAATTTCCATATATACAGGCACGATATCGTAGCCCGGTGCGATAGCTTTCACACGGTCAAGACTAGGGAAAATCATGAGAACCTCCATCTGGCATTTTCCAATAAAAAAACTCGCCCATGACAATATAACGTCAAGGACGAGTCTATAGTTCTATTATTACAATATGATTGTATGTGCTATAAATCGCGGTACCACCTTGTTTGAATGCAGTGCATTCCCCTTTCGCAGGATACTAACATATCCCTCACGACTAACGCTCGTGTGACGTCGCACCATACTAGGAATGAAAATTCATTCTGTTCCATGCGCCCTCGGTGGTCCATTTAATAAGCTGCGTACTACGGGTTCTCAGCTAATCCCGCTCTCTGTGAGTGCATTTCCTATTTTTATCTCCACCTCATCGGTTTCTTTCAGGCGAGTATAAAATTATAATCTGATTATAATGTTTCTATAGAATGAAAGTCAAGAAAAATCTCAACTAACATTATAATTTCTAAACTTATTTGTAGATTTCTTTCCTATGTGCTACTTCAAATAAAAAGATAACAAGTTTATCATCTTGAATATCTGCAAAAAGCCGATAATCCCCTACACGATAGCGCCAAACACCTTTAAGATTGCCTTTTAATGGTTTTCCATGTATTCTCGGATCAACACAATCAACAAGGTTCTTAACAACCCAGTTTTTTATAACTCGTACTACCGGTTTATCTAACTTCTTCAATTCTTTTAATGCCGAATCAGTAAATATAACCTCGTACATGTTCTATACCCCCAGTTCTTTCCAAACTTCCTCATGGGAGTAGTGTTTTTCTTTATTAATCCGATTACGAGCCCTCAAAATACGCTTTTCATCTAGTGCTAAGTCATCTTCAATTTTATCAAACACGACTTGTCTAATGAACGATGAAATATTTAAGTTATGTGCGGCTAAATAGGTTTGTAATAGTTTTTCTTCATCTGAACTAATACGTAATGAAATCGTTGCCATATGCTCACCTCCAAAATCATAGTATTAAATTAATTCTATCCACTCTCTTTAATCCGTATTACTTGTATTACAATTATATCTGATTATATATTATTTTTCTAATATTTATAATGCATAACAACCTATATCACGTTATACTATAAATTACATACTAGTATTCATTTATCGATTTAGGAGATTTTATGGAAACGTGGAAACGAACGGTATACATCAGTTTAGTCTGTGTATTCTGTACATCCTTTGGGGTTAGCCAATTAGGTCCAATTCTTCCCCTCTATTTTCATGATCTAGGTGTCAACACGCCAGAAGGGATGTCCTTATGGTCTGGCTTAGCTACAGGGATTACATTTCTTATTGTTTGCTTGGCTGCACCATTTTGGGGCCGTCTTGCCGATAGAAAAGGGCGCAAAATTACATTAATTCGTTCTAGCTTTGGTATGGCTCTCTGTAATGTATTAATCGCCTTTCAAACAACGCCAGAAGGGGTTGTTTTAATTCGATTAATCCAAGGTTTAGTCAGTGGTTTTTACTCGGCAAGCATTACATTAATTGCCTCAGAATCACCAATTGAACGGACTGGCTGGGCTTTAGGTCTATTGGCATCGGCCAATCTAGCAGGATCGCTCACTGGACCGTTATTAGGCGGATACATTGCAGATACTGTAGGTATTCGCAATGATTTTATCATCGTCGGCATCCTCATGGGCTTAGCAGGTGTATTAGCCACGGCATTCATCCATGAAAACTATGTACCAAAGCCTAATATAGAAAAACTTTCTATTAGTAAATTAAAGGAACAAATTCCTGAATTTAGTAGTATCGTAGCACTATGTGTGGCCTCCTTTATCTATGCTATCTGCATCATGTCCTTACAACCTGTTATCTCCGTATATATTAAGGGCATTGTACCGAGCAACACCGAGAATTTAGCATTTATTGCAGGCGCTGTGTTCTCTGCTATGGGGATTGCTCAACTTATGAGTAGTTCACCTCTTGGGAAACTCGTCGATAAGGTAGGACCACGTAAGGTACTCGTAGTATCGCTTATCTATGTAGGTTTATTCAATATTCCTCAAGCATATGTTACAGACGTTTACCAACTAGCGCTCATTAGATTCCTACAAGGCTTTGGTTTAGGTGGTATGCTTCCTGCATTGAATACATATCTATCCTCCAAAACACCTAGAGAATTTACGGGACAGGTTTTCTCCTACAATCAATCTTGTTTATTCTTTGGCTACTTCCTTGGTGCTATCGGTGGCTCTAGTCTTATGGCTCTACTAGGTTTCACTACACTATTCTGGGTAAGTGGTGGATTATTCATCCTCAGTGCCCTATGGATTGCCTTTAAACTAAAATAAAATACTATAATAAAAACCTTCAACCTATGGTAATAGATGTTATCCATACATCTAGCATCATTGTTGAAGGTTTTTATATTAATCTAAGGCATTGCCAACTAGACTTATATTCTTTATGACATTTTCTAATACTTCCGCTCCAGCTACTATATCATCCATAGCAGCGAACTCTGCTGAATTATGACTGATTCCATCACGACAAGGAATAAATATCATTCCGGTAGGCGCCACCTCAGCCCAATGCATCGCATCATGGCCGGCTCCGCTAGGCATAATCATATATTCTAACTGTAGAGATGTAACGGCTCTTTCAATCTCCTTAACCATAAGCGGATGCATAGATACTGGATGGTCCTTTGAAATAGGCTCAATAGTATAAGATAGACCTCTTTTTTCTGCAATAACATCGATTAATTCTTTAATAAGAAATACTACAGAATCTCGAGCTACCTTTGAAATACTTCGAATGTCTACACCTAGTTTTACAGCTCCAGGGATCACATTCATAGCACCAGGCACAACTTCGGCAATACCAACAGTACCTACCACAGGTGGTTCCTCTTGCATCGATGTTACCTCTTCAATACCGAGGATAATTTTTGAGGCCCCACACAATGCATCATGACGTAAATTCATCGGCGTAGCGCCACTATGATCTGCATTACCACGAATGGTTACATAAAACCGTTCCGGTCCGGCAATACCAGATACAATGCCAATCTGTTTCTGTTCATGTTCTAACACTTTACCTTGTTCAATATGTATTTCTATGAAAGCTTTCACAGGCCTTTTATATGCCATACTTTCAATAGCATCAGGATTCAAATTACGACCTTTCAATACATCGTATAAGGTTATACCTTGTGTATCGACTAATCGATGCAAATCATTTAATGTCAATTTGCCACGCATAGCCTTACTCCCCAAAGTAGCGGCGCCAAATCGACTAGACTCTTCACACATAAAATCTACTACTGCAATGGTATGTTCCTGTTCAAAACCATCGTCTATCATGCTACGCACTGCTTCAATGGCTGATAAAACGCCAACTACACCATCATAATTACCGCCATTAGGTACACTATCTGTATGAGATCCAACCATTACAACTGGCAAATCAGGATTTGTACCAACCTTATAACCGATAACATTACCAAATCCATCTATCTCTACATCAAGGCCCGCATCATTCATGCAATCTATAATATATTGACGCCCTTCCCAATCTGCATCGCTGAAAGCAAGGCGATTAACGCCTTCTCCAAGCCCAGTCAACTGTGCTATAGCATCAAAATCTTTTTGTAAACGTTCTTTTAGTATCATATATAACCTCATATACTAAATAACATCATATAACTTATTATTCCTCTCTATACATTAACTATAGGAATAGATATGTAAATAGTCAACCAAGCAGGGCTATGTATACAAAATCAAAAGCTTAACTATGGTATAATAATAGTATTAAAGGAGGTTCCTATGACGTTAAATGTAAGCAAAGAAAAACTCACTATTTTAGATGTACAATTTGATAACTTCGAAGACTTTGATGCAGTTTGGTATGCCATAGGTTCATCTATGATTGAGGACTTTAAACCTACTACTGAATCAGTTCTAGAATTAAAAAACTACGTTGTAAATAGAAGGAAGGAACTACAAATTGGCTAAAAACCAATACGAGGGTTACCAATATATAGATTTAGATAATTTCTATACCTATAAAAACTCAACGGTTTTAATAAATAAACAAAATATTCTAGACCCTAAATCAGCCAAAAATAACGAACATCTACACGTATCAAAGCGGCTTGCAGATTTATACATACAGCCTATTTTAGTATATTCCACTGATGATATACAAAAAATTCATAAATATCTTTTCCAAGACGTTTATTCTTGGGCAGGACAATATAGAAGAGTTAATATATCTAAAAGTGGAAATCCTTTTATGTCGATTCAATCATTTAACTCTGCCGCGGAATATATAAACGATTTGCTCAATACATATCATCAAAAGGCCAACACAAAAGAATGTATTATTCGCTCACTGGCTAAAATTTTAGATTCGCTAAACTTCTTTCACCCCTTCAGAGAAGGGAATGGTCGAACACAACGCGAAGTAATTCGAACGCTTGCCATATCGAAAGGGTATCGAGCACAAATCCGTGTTGCCGATAATGACATCATATATAATACCTACATGAACGGTACGGTATATGGAGACTTACAAAAACTAGAGAATTTATTTGAATTAATATTAGAAAAAATATAATATATTATAGCAATAACAATAAAACACATATGTCACGATGATTAACTATCGAGCATATGTGTTTTTCTATGTCTACATTATCTCTTTCTTATTCAATTTCTCTAACACTTCTCGTTTGATTTGTCGTTGTCTATCCCAGGCAATGATGAACACTGTGGCGATGATACAAATCATACCAAAGATGCCCACTAAAGTGAATTCATTGCCTAAAAGGGCCCATCCAAATAATGCGGCCGATATTGGTTCTAAAGATGAAAGAATCGATCCTTGTACGGCACCGATGCGACGTACACCTTCGATATACGCATTAAAGGATACAACTGTACCAAGTATAATGATTGTAAATAACCCAACCAAAGTCATGCCATCCCAAATGGCTTCTGATGCCACTTGACGGAATACGATACACACCAAAATGCCAGATATAAACATCCCAAAGCCAACGATGGATGATGTACTGTATTTTTTTAATAGTTCAACAGGTTCCAATGTGTAAACACAAATACTAGCCGCAGAAATGAGGCCCCAAAACAAAGCATCCCCATTAAATGCAGATAGATTTAGCCCCTTTTGCATGATAATACACACCGTACCAATCATAGCGAGGGCCACACAGTATAATTCTGGTAAGGATGGCTTTTTAAAATATCGTATAAACAGATAAATAATCAACATCGTAGGAGCCACATATTGAAGAACAGTAGCCACACCTACACCCGAAATAGCGATAGCTTTAAAGTACGAGTACTGTGCCAACGCAATGCCCAATAAACCGAATATGAGGAGTTTACCAAAGTCTTTTGGATTTTTAAATATATCAAAAATGCGTATCCCATCCTTCATATAGGCGAGTAGAATTGTTAATAAACCTGCTACAAGTAACCGCACTTCTAAGAGCCACTCTACATTTAAATGCTTTGCATTTTCGAGGAACTGCACCGATGTACCTGAAAGCCCCCAAAATAGTGCCCCCATAATAGCAAGGCCCATGCCTATCCACTGTTTTTCTTCCATACAACCTCCGCATAAGGATTGATTACTATTACAAAGAGTTTATCATTAAGATGATTGACCTCGTTTTTCTAAGGCAATGATGATAACAGTTGCAATAATCATGGCCATCCCTAAGATACCAACCCAATTAAATTGATTACCTAACAAAGCCCATCCAAAGAAAGCTGCTGAAATCGGCTCAATCGATGACAAAATAGATCCTGAGACAGCACCAATACGTTTAACCCCTTCAAGGTACGCATTAAAGGACACGATGGTGCCAAGAAAGACTACATTAAAACAGCCTACCACAGTCCATACATCCCACGTCGCATACGAATGAGGTTGCTGGAAAAGGACCGCTGCCACGAGACCACTGAGGAGCATACCAAAGCCTACAATAGGAATTGTCCCGTAGGTAGCTAATAATCGCACTGGGGAAACACTATATACGGCTACGCCCACGGCAGATAATAAGCCCCAGAACAACACGTCACTACGAAAGCTTTCAAAAGAAAAACCATTATTCCCCATCAAGCAAATAGTGCCTGCTAAAGCTAGGATAACTGAAATGATTTCTCCTGTAGAAGGCCGTTTGCCATAACGCATCAGCAAATAAATGATAATCATAGACGGCGCCAAATATTGCAGCACCGTCGCAATGCCCGCACCGGCGATGACGATGGAACGGAAATAGGTATATTGGCACAGGGCCATACCAAATACGCCGAATATGACGAGTCCTAATGTATCTCGCCAATTACGGAATACATTAAAAATAGCACTGCCTTGACGAATCCATCCATATAGAACGGTTAAAAGGCCGGCCGTAATAAGACGCATCGTCAAAAGCCATTCTAGGTTCATATTGCGGAAATTACCTACGAATTGAACGGATGTGCCTGACACGCCCCATAAGGTGGCGCCTAATAATGTTAATATAATACCGATAATTTCATATCGTTTCATCATGTTACTCACCTAATAGAGACACATGCACCTTTACAACAACCTTGCGAATTTTTATAGGCTTATCGTCAACGGCTAAAAGAGGACGATGAATATCCGATGGGAAAAATACCGTATAATACCCTTCTGGACAGTGGATGTGTCCTTCATCGACAGATTCATTAGGATAGAAATAGCAATCTCGTTCAGGATAAGATTCAATCGGTTTTACACGACCACGATCTACAAAAAAGCCCATATTCTCTTCACCCTTTACCATAAACTGTATATCTATATAATTTTTATGAGATTCTGGTTTTGTAGTTTCAAACAATTTTGTTTCCACATCATCCACATTGGCATACATCATATCACCTTCGATAGCATGACGACCTCCTGGCAATGCTTGTAAATCAGTGTTTTTTAAGAAATCAAGAGCTCGAATGATGGCTGCGGGATAGCCCATTTTTGTATAATCTGCATGTATACTGGAGAAAAACATAACTATATCCTTTCTATAGGAACCATACTGCATAGACATACTATACTAAAATACAATAGTAATACGATCTTTATACCTCTATCGTAGCACATAAAAAGCTTAGCTTCCACATAGGATTATATAAACACAAACCCTCCATACGCTACATATATGGAGGGTCCGTAAAATACTATTCAGTTTTATGACTTACGTCAAGACTGTTATACATATGAAGTTGTCTATGAAATTGTATATGTAGTTGTTACTTACATGTTAATTCATATTAGAATTAACTACGTGGACAATTTTATATTACTCTTTTTCCTTAAAAGCAGCGATAATCTCATCGGCTTGCTTATGAGGAACCTCTTCATAACTATAGAACTGACGATTAAATACGCCTTGTCCTTGTGTCATAGAGCGCAAAACAGTAACATAATCTGACATTTCTGCCAACGGTACTTGCGCTTTAACAACAGATATACCAGTTCTTTCACTTTGTTCCATGCCTAATACACGACCTCGACGACTATTTAAATCGCCCATGATATCACCCATGAAAGCATCGGGTGCAAACACGTTAACTTCATAGATTGGTTCTAATAGGACTGGTTTCGCCTTTGGAATTACATCCTTGATAGCCTGTGACGTAGCTACTTTAAATGCTAACTCTGAGGAGTCTACACTATGGTAAGATCCATCCAAGAGTGTCACTTGCACGCCAATCATAGGATATCCCGCAATTAAGCCTTTTTCTAGGGTTTCTCTGGCACCCTTTTCCACTGCTGGTATATATTGTCTTGGTACAGCACCACCAAAAATCTTGTCTACAAAGGCAAATTCTTGACCATCATATAATGGATCAACTTGAATTTTAACATGTCCATATTGACCATGACCGCCACTTTGTTTTTTATATTTCGATTCTGTTTCTGCAGATCCTTTAATTGTTTCACGGTATGGAATATATGGTGTTACAAGTTTCGCTTGTACGCCGTATTTACGGTCCATCTTGTTAAGGATATGTTCTAAGTGCACTTCGCCCATGCAGTCAATTTGCAATTGGCGAGCTTCCGGATTTTTCACAACTACACAAGTTGGATCTTCTTCGGCTACTTTTAACACAGCACTAGCTAATTTTTCCTCTTCACCTTTTTTCACGGCTTCCATAGCTACGGTATATAAAGGTTGAGGGAAACGGATCGCATCGTACTTCACCTTAAAATCAGGAGCTGTTAAGGTATCGCCTGTTTTTGCATTAGCTAATTTCGGTATCACTACGATATCGCCAGCTTTTGCGGCAGTCACTGGAATTTGTTGCTTCCCGATAAGGGTAACCATCTTATTCCATTTTTCCTCAGTTCCTTGATTAACGTTGAACAGCTTATCACCTTCTTTGAGTTCACCAGAGAAGATGCGTACAAAGCTTTGTTTGCCTGCGAATGGGTCAAGCAAGGTTTTAAACACGAATGCGGTTAGGGGTTTATCCACATGCACTACAACTGGTTCACCAGTGTCTGCTGATTCAGCAGTCATCACTTTTTTTGCTGCATCTGGCATATACCGAATCATTCTGTCTAATACTTGATCTAAGCCAATACGGGATGTGGCGCTGCCACACATGATTGGACACACACGGCCTGTAATCATCCCTTCGCGTAGACCTTGGCGAATTTCTTCTAATGAAAGTTCTTCGCCTTCTAAATATTTTTCCAACAATTCATCGCTACCTTCAGCCGCGGCCTCTACGGTCATTTCCCGTATTTCTTGGGCCTTTTCGATAAGATGAGCCGGTACAGCAATCTCTGTTGGTTGGCCGTCTTTGTAAGTAAACGCAGTCATTTTGGCTACGTCTATAACGCCTTCAAAATTGGCACCTTCGCCAATTGGAATTTGGAGTGGCATAATTGCCTTGCCAAATAGTTCACGCATACGTTCAATAGTACCGAAGAAATCAGCACCATCAACGTCCATTTTATTGATAAATGCCATACGTGGCATTTGTAATTCAACAGCATAATCCCACGCGCGCACCGTATCTGTTTCAACGCCAGTCGTTGCAGATAATACCATTAACATGCCATCACAAGCACGCAATGCGGCACGAACTTCGCCATGGAATTCATTGTAACCCGGTGTATCGATAAAGTTAACCTTATGGTCATGCCATTCACAAGGGGCCATACCCAATTGAATCGTTACATTCCGTTTAATCTCTTCTGGCTCAAAGTCCATAATATGTTTGTTATCTTGACCACGGCCAACAAAATCAACAGCACCAGAGGTTAATAACAAGGATTCTACTAAAGCCGTTTTCCCCGCCCCATCGTGGGACACCACAGCTACATTACGAATCTGATCACTACTATATTCTTTCATCGGAATCGCCTCCTTATGTGAAACTTTGAGTTCTTGATATATGATTTCGACGTAATACTATAAAAATCCTCTTTTTCCGAAAAAATATTTATCGAAAAAAGAGGATTTTTTATAATAATGAAATTATCGGCCTACCAAGGCTGCACAGCCACCAAAAAGAGCCATGAAAATAAGCGAAATAATGACGAAGATAACAAATGTTACGATACCGGCAATGAATACTTGCATCTTAGTCAACGTAGTTTGTCTTGCCATCAATTCAAGGCCTACCCACACGGATAAGACAAAAATTGCTAGAGAGCCTAAATTAGAAATAAGCTTGGATAATGTAGAGCTACCAAATAGGCCACCGAAGATAGCCATGAGAATAAAAACAATTGTATACACACAAGTACATAATAATACTTCATAACCTTGTAGATACCATTGGACCTTCATAACAGACTGTACATCGTCAGTACCGCCCATTTTTACAGCCACCCAGTTAAATACATAGGACCCAACAGCCACCATGACAAAGGACCAAATGATACTAGCAATATAGGCTAGAATAAAGAAGAAGCCTACGCCAGCCCCAAGGAGCATGCCCATAGCAGAAAATTCGCTTCTAGGAAGTAATGGAAGCAACAAGGCTCCAAACAAGCCAATCAAGATATAAGGAATTGCCCATAAGAGTGCTGTCCCTAAGAAGCCCTTTTTCAACGTACCATACTGTACGACTTGATCGATACCGCCCTTAAATGGTTGAGTCAATAGATTCCAAAAATCAGAATACCATTTTGTTTCCATAAAATCACCTCATATAATAAAACAAAATAAACTATGTTCTTATTATATATGGATTTTATTTATCTTTCTACATAAATATAACAATTATAAACAATTTAATCGATAATTTATGTCAGTATGATTAAAACGACCCAGTCCGCTTACCGTAATGCTTGGAATCCCCATTTTGCTTCCACCCAACGGTATCACCAATGGACATAACGCGACGCGTCAAGCAATCTTTACATTTATCTGCATTATCATCCACGCATGGTTTATTATCATATAACAAATATTTGGCACGATGTTCTGGGATTGTAATGATAGGCATCAAAATATTGGCACCTGCAGCGAGCCCCTTTTCACGACCTAGTGGATCTAATGCTTGTAACGCTGTAGTAGCTGCAATATTTACGTCTTTCAAGAATAAACGTGCCAACGCAATCATCTTTAGGCCCAATTGAATGCGGCGCAATTTACCTACTTCGTCATCGATTCCCATCGCTAATGCTTCTTGGCCTAGCGGCGTATCGTGATGTACCACATATGGTCCCATGCCGATCATATCGATATCCATATCACGGTAGAACAAGATATCGTTCACAAGGTCTTCCTCTGTTTGCCCAGGCAGACCGATCATAACGCCTGTACCCACTTGAAATCCTACACGACGCAAACGGCGTAGACATTCAACTCGAGTTTCAAAAGAATGTAGTTCATCGCGAGGATGAATTTTGTGATATAATTCTTTATTCGTCGTTTCAATGCGCAATAGGTAACGGCTAGCACCGGCTTCACGCATACGACGGTACGCTTCTTCACTTTGCTCCCCTACGCACATCGTAATGCCAAGAGAACCATCGCCGATGGCTTTGATGTCGCGGATTAGATCTACCACATAATCAACGAATACGTCATCACAGCGTTCCCCAGATTGAAGCGTAATAGAACCATATTCATGGTCATAGGCCCACTGCGCCATTTTGATGATATCTTCACGATTCATATCAAAACGTTCCGTCTTATCATTTTCGCGGCGAATACCGCAGTAATTACAGTTTTTAATACATCGGTTCGAGAACTCGATGAGGCCACGATAGTATGCCACAGGTTGTACATATTTCGCCTTCACTTCGTAAGCCTTTTTATAGATTAACTGCAACTGTTCTTCATCAGTTACAGACATGAGAAATCTTAGCTCATCCTCTGTCAGCCATTCATCGCCAACAAGGTCTTTTGCGAGAATATCTTGCACTTGCAAACAATCACTTCCTTTCATAACGAACCGTCATCGATTCGCTTGGTATGGTAATGGACTCAATATCTGTAACGCACATAAATCCATTAATTTCGCGTGGTAAATCTCGCACATGCTTCACTTGGTTCGTTAAACATGCATGCGCCATCATACCACGACTCATTTTGGAGGACGTACTCATCTGTTTATATGTATCGCCTCGTAATTCCCAAAATTCAACGGTTACCACCTTTGGATGATTCACCATTTTTGCATATTCTTTAGACGCCAAATTTAGGATCCAATCTTCCTTGTGAAAGTATGCATCCACCGCTTCACGCCAAGTTTCATATAGATTAATGCCCACCTTATCGACCATATCCAGCCGATAATCTCTAACGCCCATCGTAGGCTCTACAACGCCGTATAACGCAGACATTATAACGAGGTGATTTTTGCCAAAGTTCTTAGCCTCATCAGATAGTCCTGTCCAATCCAAGTATTTAAAAGCAATACCATCGTAGCTTTCACAAGCAAAACCTACAGGATGAGACTCAAACTCTTGATAGAAATCAAAGAGCACCTGCGCCTTATCTTCCTTTAGTTTTAAGGCCTTGCCAAGTGCTGCTGCATCGAGAGATTGTACATGTTTTACAATTTCTTGAGTAATATGAGGCTGAAATTGACCATCACGGACCGCAATTTCAGTATCAGGAATCGTTTTTGTCTTACTAGGAGAGAGGACGATTTTCATGGGATAATTCCGCCTTGATACTTTCCTCTGTCAAATTGTCGATAAGATCCGGGTTCCACAACATGAGTGGGACTGCCACAACGTGACTTGCTTTCATCTCTTTACATAATTTAACGCATTCCGCCAAATAAGGAGATTCATTATCGTGAATATCACAAATGATAACTACATGGCGTCCCTTAAGATTAACCCCTTCGTAATCGATGCTTTCACCAGACACGGTAAGCAAACCGGTTTCCAAACGGCCTTCACTCATATCATTTACGCGAGACATTAAAATATGCTCAAGCATAGTGGATACCGGTGTTACAACAGGTCCTGTGCCTACGAGGGCCTCTGGTTGAGCATGAACGATAACGGTTTTCTTGCGTTTGTCCGTTCTAAACTCCATAAGTGCATGTTCTAATGCGGAGAAGAACACAAATAATTGCCAAGGGTCTAGAGATCCTGTTTGGAACATATCGATAATAGCGCCATCCTCTTCAATGTTAAGACGCGCTAATAATTCTTCTGCAATGTCGCGAACAACCTCTTTATAATCAGATTGTAATGGTGCATTTAATTCATTCATATCTTTTTCTGTTGCCATGAAATCCTCCCAAAAACATATATAAACTGCTATAGTAGCAAATTAAATTCTATTCTTTATTGTACCATATTTCACAGGCTTATACGTTACTACAACTACATTTCATAAATCTATTTGGTTCTAGTTCTAAACAAAATAAAATACCGCCTATTTCTGTGAAAGCTTTCACAAAAACAAGCGGTATATATTAGCCTATAACTAATAAGTAAATATTCATCAATGTTACGATAATACCAATGCCCCAAAGAATAATCCCCGTAAATCGGCGGTTCGTATAAACGCCCATAACACGACGACTACTCGTCATATATAGTTGTAAGAATATGGTAATCGGCAACTGTAAACTCAAGAACATTTGTGAAACGAGCAAGGCTTGAAAGGAATCCGTAATAAACAGGATCAATAATAGTGCAGGAATATATGTTAACCCTAATCCTAAACGACTATGAAAGTCCTTCATATCATAGAACTCGCCAAACATGCCGGCAAATATGCTCGCCCCAGCCATACCAGCTGTCGCCGATGATGCAAGGCCGGCAAACAGCAAGGCCAATGCAAAGATGGTACCTGCAGCAGGTCCAATTAAAGGTCTCAATAATTCCTCAGCCTGTTCTAATTCGGTAACAGCAATGCCATGACTAAAAAATACGGCCGCCGCTAGTATAATCATGGCGGAGTTAATCATCCAACCAATGCCCATAGATAATAATGTATCTACGAATTCATATCGCAACTGGCGATGCATAATCTCCTTATCTTGTCGATTAAACTGACGACTTTGGATGACCTCGGAGTGCAAAAACAAATTATGAGGCATAACAACAGCCCCTAAAATGCTCAAGATAACGAGCATCGATTCATTAGGTATGCTCGGATTGACCCAGCCAATACCCGCTGCAGCCCAATTAACATCGACCATATTGACCTCCACAAGGTAGGCCAATGCGATAAGGGATACAAACCCGGCTATGATACGTTCTAATTTACTATAGGAGTTTGTAATGAGCATAATTGTACATACGATAGCCGTCAACACGCTACCGATAACGAGAGGGATACCAAAGAGCATCTTTAATGCAATAGCAGCACCAATAAACTCCGCCAGCGCCGTGGCTACGGCCGCAATCCCTGCCGTACTAAGCACCGTACGAGACAACCATTTTGGTAAGAATTCATAAGCACATTCTGCTAAACATTGCCCCCGCACAATCCCCAAATGGGCCACATTATGCTGCAATAAGATGAGCATAAGCGTAGATAGTGTTACAACCCATAGCAATTCATACCCATAACTAGCACCTGCTGCTAAGTTGGCAGCCCAGTTGCCAGGATCGATAAATCCGACGGTTACAATAATACCGGGTCCGATATACTTAAATACTTCACTAACATGTTGTTTGCCATTCTGATGGACGGTAAACAACTTATTTTTAAAAAAATTAGTCATGTTGTTCCCTTACAGGGATTATAGAGTGAACGTCATTTCTGTTTGTACACGCGCATCTGCTTTAGATTTTCCATTCTTGGAACCTGTATAGCGAATACGAACATCACCGTTAGTCTTTACACGAGAGTCATCAATTTTGAATTTCTTCATTTTTTCCTTAATTTGTTCATCTGTTAAGGCCCGTTCTTTAGGTTTTGCTACTTCATCAGTGGCCGCATCGAGAGATTCCTGTTGTTTTTCGGATACCTTAACATCTTTACCAGATTTCTCAACTCGTTTTTTATCTAATTTTTGACGGCGTTCTTCGGTGATTTTCTTGTCTCGTTCAATGCGATAATCCATGACATCACGCATGTTTTCTTGGTAGATACGCAACGCAAATTGACGATCATTGTCGTTCATTTGTTCCCGTTTTTCCACAACTTCATCAAGTAACGGCATCAACTCATCCTTTGTATAGCTAGTGCTATCATCGAATGTAAATCCGTGTGTATCTGTAATGGCCCCATGTTTTACCAGCGTCTTTAACGCTTTGTATGTCCAATCATTTGGTGTAATAAGGCTAGCGCTACCAGGATGTGCAGCAGATACGACTTTTACATCATCAGTACTCATACCATCTACCACAGGACGGGCACTAGGAATTGCAAAGTCTTCCGCATGAGCCACACCGAAGAATGCCACGAAGCAAAGGGTCCCAATACTAAGGGCGCGACGAATCATCGACAAATGACGTGTATATTGTGTATTCATAAAAGTCTCCTTAAATTAAATTTTATACAATTCATTATAAGCAATCAGATATGAATACGTCAACTCTATCCCCATTCCTTACACTGTATGGTTAATCATAACCACCCGTAGAACGGGTGGTTTGCTCTGACCCTATAAGGGTCTTTCTCTAGTGGTGGCCCTCTAAAGAGGGCATTGAATGATCTGACAACCACTCTATTACCACTGGCTGCCCCCTACTCGGGGGCTTTTATTTTGCCTATTTTACTGGCTCACCCGTAAACGGGTCGGTGTATTCTTTAAAGTTTAATGTATCTTGCGCTATATCCTCTTGTAGTTGATTGCGAATATACTCTTTTATCGCTCCTTCATATCGTCCTACCGTATCCACATAATATCCTCTACACCAGAAATGTCTATTTCCATACTTATATTTTAAATTTGCGTGTTTATCGAATATCATGAGGCTACTTTTGCTTTTTAAATATCCCATAAAACTTGATACACTTAAATGTGGTGGAATAGTTACTAGCATATGAATATGATCCGGACAGCATTCTGCCTCTATAATCTCTACATTTTTTCTATTACATAAATCTCTTAAAATTTTACCTACATCAGCTTTTATCCGACCATAAATTATTTGTCTTCTATACTTTGGTGCAAAAACAATATGATATTTACATCTCCATTTACTATGTGATAAGCTTTTTACGTCATTCATTGACATTGAACCTCCTATGTTGAAATGTTGTGGTTGCCAGACCAACTTTATTTTACCACTAGGAGGTTCTTTCCTTTTCTCTAAGAATTTTTTACCGACCCCCAGTTTAACTGGGGGTTTAGTCATGCCTATTCGGCGCACAA